>CAZEYH010000079.1:1247-9244 GCA_964515895.1 uncultured Clostridiaceae bacterium
AGTAATTTGATATCAACATTAATAGCAATAATTTTAATATTTATAACCGCTGCTTTTCCATATTGGGCTAAAAATGTAAACATATTTGACCGAGAAGCAATATCTATGATTTTTCAAAATCCTAACACATTGAATAATTATCCTTTATATATAATAATATCACTTATTGCTGCATGTATTAATGTAGGGTTTGCCGCAATTCTTGCCTATCCGTTAGTCTGCGGCAGTAAAATTTCAAAGAGAGTCTCAATAGTATTATTGCTATTTATAGCTATTTTGACAAGTGTACCTATAAGCATTGGAGCATATATGCTTTCAAGGAGCATGGGTATGGTCAATACAGTTTATGCTGTTCTATTCGGACTTGTTTTTCCAATTACCGGTGTATGGGCATTTGCTGCAATCGCCAACTCACAAGGTGTTCCGGAGAAGATAGAATATGCCTCAGCTGTTAGTAAACCGGCCATAGCTTTGGTGATGGTACAAATGGTTTATTGTTTAAATAATTTTCTACCATCATTAATATATATCTCTGATACTAGATTGCGTTCCCCTATTATGGCATATCGTGAGGTTGCTTTGATTGGTAATGAGATTGCAAGGCAGTTGCCCCAATACGATGCAATAGTATTTTGGTATGGCATTATTCTTTCAATAATTCCTGTGGGAATACTTGCAGTATTACGTACTTATTTCAAAAAGACTTCATTATTATCAATACTTGGAATGACACATAGAAGATAAGATGCACCTGGTGCATCTTTTCTTCTATTTCCCGCAACATCTTTTAAATTTTTTCCCACTACCGCATGGACAAGGGTCATTTCTTCCCACTTTCCACTTCGAGGCAGCAACCCCGGCAGGATTCTTTTTCTGGCTTTTGTTCAAGTTTTTAGGAGACAAGGTTTTAGGTTTCCACTCCTTATATTGTTCATTTCGCACGTGTATTTCACCTGAAATTGAGTTACCTTTTATCCAATAGTTTGGTGTATACAATAATAGATTATCCAAGAATTCTTTTATAAAAGGAGCTGTAAGTATTGTGTCAGGCATTTCTAATTCTTTTGCAAGTTCCCTTACACCTGTTCCGGGTTTTATATTTGAAGCAATCTCTGCGATATGTGAGACTAATCCATATGCTTCTTCCTCATTGTCAATTTCTTCATCCTCATTCTCAGCTTGCCCTTTTTCCAGCATTATTTCGCAAATCCATCTGAGATAAGGGCTGTGCAAAACAAGGCTTAATCCTCCTTCATACTCTTCCGGTACCATCCCTTTTGAGATTAATGGATAATCTGCATTTTGCCATTCGGGACTTATTATTTTGTCACCTGCATCTTCTGCAAACATATAGTAGTACACATTTGATCCTATTATCTCCCTCCCCATATAATTTTCCATATTTTTAAATATATCTTCAAAGAAAGTAGTAAACTCATCATCTAAACTTGTATACTCTTCATCTATTTCTATTCCTAATAATCTTGCAGTTTCTTTTTTTAAATCGTATTTTTGTACAATACCCCAATAGTAAAAAACTGATATAATAGCCTTATTAATTTCGTCCGCAAACTTTCTCTTTTTCTGAAACTCTACATTTTCTTTCAATTCCTCTAAAATCAATTTTATATCTTCAGGAATAACACATTCAAACTCTTCTTCGTCTTCCCATACAGTAAATAAAAGTCCATTATTACGTAAATCAATTATTGGTTGCGGCACATCTTCGTCATTACCCCAAAAAGCTTCTCCTTCCTTGTGAATTTCTTGCATAAGTTTGTATAAAAGAGATGGTAATAGCATCAGTATATTTTCTATATTATCCAGCAAAAATTGATTTATACAATCAACAAGCTCATCCTTTTTTAGGCCTGAAGCTTTTTCGATATTTAAACTTTTTCTTATAACATCCAGTTCTTTTTTTCGTAATGAGTTCAAATAATCTTTTAGCATGTGACCATCGAGCTTATAGCGTTCAATCATAAACGGAGGTATAGTTCGTTGTCTATATCTTGCAAGGTTTGCTACTTTATTAAGAAAATTAAAAAAATCCTCCCCTTGTTCTTCGACATCTTCCTCAGTTAGTTGCCCGCTGAACAATTTTTCAATAAGTTCAAGTCTTTCATTGGCTGTAAGTGTTTCATTCGGCTCACTTGCTGCTTTCTTCCTTCTTCCTTTTTTCCCCTTTTCTATTTCTCTATGTTCCATAAACAAAATATCGTCTGTCGGGCCATCATATCCACAAACTCCCGCACGTGGAGAATTTATAATATCTGAAAAATATATATCATCAACTTCAGTATTTTCAGATTCCATCTTTTCCATACAGGAATTACAAACAATACCTTGTTCACCATGATGCATATCAAAATATTGAAATTCAGCTTTATTGTCACAATTTTCGCATTTATATACTCTAGGTAAATTTCTGCCTATAAGGTATATACCTTTTTTACTGAATAAGGGTTGGTATATTCCCATCACCTTTAACTCAAGTTCTGTAGTTGAACCATAATCATACATATAAGAAAAAGACATTCCGGAATCCAAAACTTCATTTATCTCAATATCCATATCTTCTCTATCTCCCCATTCAGGATCAGGATATCTTTCATAATTAATTTCATCAATTATAAAACTGCTTAAATGCCCACAGCATTCAAGCCATATATCTCTTAAATATTGGTCTAATTCACTAAGAAGTACACACCCATCAACCATTAAATATAAATAATATCCGCTATCATATTTATCCTGTACTTTTATTAAATAAGTAGCATTACTAATATTACTATTATTTATTTTTGCATCTTTTGTTTTTATCAAGCATGATTTTATATGCCTTGCCAAGCCACCATCTGAATAAATATCGTTGCAAATATAACACTTACCTTTTCCCATTATCTTTTATACCTCCATCAACTCAATATATGCTTACAGTATATATTAATATTTTACATAAAAATGAAATTTTAAACTCCTAGTTTTCTAAAATGGTCATAAATTCCTCTCCTGACATTGTCTCTTTTTCTAAAAGGTACTTTGTAAGTTGGTGCATTTTTTCTAAATTCTCTTTTAAAATCTCTGTAGCTTTATTATAGCAAGATTTAATAATTAACAAAACTTCTTCATCAATTTGAGAAGCTGTATCAGCAGCTACCAGAAGTGAAGTATCTCCTCCCAAATAGGGATTATTTACAGTTTCTAAAGCCATCATACCAAATTTTTCACTCATACCGAATCTAGTAACCATTGCCCTCGCAATCTTAGTTGCTTGTTCTATATCATTGGATGCACCCGATGTAATACTATTGAACACAATCTCCTCTGCAGCACGTCCCCCCATATAAGTACTTATCTTATCTAAAGCTTGCGCTTTACTCATAAGAACCTGTTCTGTCTGCTCAAGCTGCATTGTATAACCTAATGCACCAGATGTCCTGGGCACTATAGTTATTTTATGTACCGGTGCTGAATTGGTCTGTTTAGCAGCAACTAAGGCATGTCCTACTTCATGATATGCTATAATCATTTTGTCCTTTTGAGGAATCACTGCATTTTTTCTTTCATATCCAGCTATCACTACTTCTACAGCTTCTTCTAAATCACTTTGTAGAACATGATTTCGTCCTAGCCTTATAGCTCGAATAGCACCTTCATTGATAATGTTAGCCAAATCTGCACCTGATGCCCCGGCTGTTGCCCTGGCAATAGCATTAAAATCTATTTCTTCTCCAAATTTCACTTTCTTTGCATGCACCTTTAAAATAGCTTCACGTCCCGATAGGTCAGGCAGCTCTACCGGAATTCGTCTATCGAATCTTCCGGGTCTAAGAAGTGCTTTATCGAGAGTTTCAGGTCTATTTGTTGCTGCAAGTATCACTACTCCTTTATCCGAATCAAAACCATCCATTTCAGTAAGAAGCTGATTTAAAGTCTGCTCCCTTTCGTCATGACTTCCCATAACTCCTGAATCACGACTTTTACCTATAGTATCAATTTCATCTATAAATACAATACAAGGTGCTTTTTCCTGAGCCTGCCTAAATAAATCTCTGACTCTTGCCGCACCCATACCGACAAACATCTCTACAAATTCTGAACCGGAAATCGTAAAGAATGGTACCTTTGACTCTCCGGCTACTGCTCTGGCAAGCAAAGTCTTACCTGTTCCAGGAGGGCCTACCAGCAAAGCACCCTTCGGAACACTGGCTCCTATCTCTTTGTACTTTTTGGGGTTATGTAAAAAATCTACAATTTCATTTAATGCTTCTTTTGCTTCATCTTGACCTGCTACATCATCAAAAGATTTCCCTGTTTGGGCTTCAACATAAATCTTTGCATTACTTTTTCCAAAAGCCATAGCATTTGGTCCACCGGTGATCCTTTTCATTGCTTTATTCATAAATATTTGACCAATCCCAATCAATATTACAGCCGGCAGGACCCATGTCAAAATAAAGTTTACGAGAGGCGAATTTTCCTTTGGAATTACTTTTGAAAACTTTGCGTTTGAATTATAAAGGCGATTAACCAGTTCGGGATCATCCATGCGACCGGTTATGTATATTCCTTCTTCATCCTTTTCATTAACTGCAATAAACGCTATTTGATCATCCTGTACCTCCACATATTTGACTTTGCCACTATCAATTTGTGTTAAAAATGTTCCGTAGTCTACTTGAATAATTTTCTTTCTTAAAAAAATAGGAAATACAAATGCATTTAAGAGCGTTACTACAATCATAGCAATTATACAATAGTATATAATAGGCCTTTTTGGATTTTTTTGTTCTTCCATTTTTGTACCCTCCTTTATAATAACAGTGCATTGATGTTTTGTTACATCAAACCACTGTCATATAAAAAATTTTAAATTATATTTTTATTTTTTTCTTCCAGCTATTTCGTTTATTCAGCTTATTTGGCTTGTTTACACATGTCTATAGTTTATATAATATATTTTACCTATTAAATAGTCAATACGGGAAGAGATGCGACCAATTCTGTAAAAGAGTGCAAAAAGATAGATGCAAAGAAGCCATTTCCGGTGCAGCCATCCCGGAGCATCAGTGCATTAACCAGTGCATCTACTATGCTTCTACAAACTGAATGCGGAATTCCCTTGGCGAAACTCCATAATATCGAATAAATGCACGCTTAAATGTAACATAGTGATTATATCCTACAGATTTGCCAATATCAGTAATATTCATGTCAGTATTTTTGAGAAGTTCCATCGACTTTTTTATCCGCAAATCAAGCAAATAATCAGAAAAAGTGATTCCTAGATGTTCTTTTAGAATTTTTGAAATCAATGTGCGATGCATAGAAAAATGATCCGCAAGTTGTTTTACACCCAAATTTGGGTCACTATAGTTTTCATCAATATAGCGACAGATAATTTCCGCAGATTCATTTATGCTTTCTTGTTTAACGTTATTTATTAACTTACAAAGTTCATTTGTAAAACTAATTAATATTTCCCACTGATCCTTTTCACGGTTATTCTTTTTGCATCGGTAATACTGGTTTATAGTCTGTACCGAGTCAATACTATATTTTGATGCAATACGCCCAAGTAATTGCATAACTGCATCGGGGTTGTTTGTCAATCTTAGTTCGTTTAAAATCTCAAGGCATTCATGCTGTTTACTTTGCTGTAATTTATTTACAAGCTTGATCTGAATCGAAAGAGGCAAATCAAATTGTGCGTGTCTCAAGTCAGCAATTTTGGATTTTTGCATTAGATAGCTTTCACCCATGCTTTTAGGATCCTGAAGAACATCTGAAATAGAGAAAAAATATTTTCCATCTGACAGCTGAACAAGCTGAGCCATGATTTGTGAGTGCTGTTTCTTTGCCAAATCCATATCTTTAAACCAGAATAGTATGCACAGGTCATTATAAAGGATAGAGAATGTGCATGAATGAAGTGCTGATGAAGACAATAAGTTAAAAGATGAAGAAGTTGGCAGTTCTATTTCTCCTTGAAATTTCGGCTCTAAAAGCACTAGGATATACGGATAACCATAGTTTATCCATGGTATAGATGTTGAAGTATATTCATCGTGAAAATTATAATTGGGATCTGTCAGCATACCGAAGAGAATTTCATTACGCATCAGTGAAATGAAGCGATTCATGGATTTATTAAGGTTCTCATTCTCTATACAAAGCTGTTTATTAAGTTTAGAAAATGTTTCAACATATTCAGTGATAAAATAGTATGGGTCATCAAGTTGGCGAAAGTTCCCACCGAAACGCTTTATTATCTGGCTAAGCGGCTTTAAAACGATCATTGTGATAAAGGATGAGAGGATTGCGCCGGCCAGAAGCACAATTAACATTACCAAAATGTAATTCATGGTACGTGCCTTCATAAGGGAATCTTCATACCTTAAAGACGCGAGAGTGATAGAAAATTTAGGCATATTGATGGACGCTGTGTTTACAACAAGCTCATCGGTCAATGTACCTGATTCATACAATGTTTGGCCGCATAGATCCGCACGAACATAAA
This sequence comes from uncultured Clostridiaceae bacterium, assembly GCA_964515895.1. Lineage (GTDB taxonomy): Bacteria > Bacillota > Clostridia > Acetivibrionales > DUMC01 > CAZEYH01. The sequence goes on from CAZEYH010000079.1 coordinate 7,771, forward strand.
CTGAACTATCAGAAAGAATACGTTGCAAGGTGCTTGCAAACATTTTTTTATCAATTAAAATGCAGATGATACCCTGGGTATAGCGAGGTGTCGTGTCTTGCAATGTAATGACACAGATAGAGTCGCTAGCTGGTTTAATAGTAGGTGAATCCGTAAAAGTATTAGAATTTTCAATCTTAACCATTCCATAGATTTTGTCGTAATCATTAAAAGTAAACCATCCGTTTTTGCAGATTACATTGCTAAGTGGAGGAGGAGTAATAATCAAAATATCTGAGACAAAAGGAAGTGCTGTAACTTTTGCAGCAATATCATTCATAACCTCAATCTTTCTCATGCCGTTAAATTCATCGCTATAAATATTTGCGACATTTCTATAATGTTTGTACCAGAGTGATGAAAAAATGCTATTACAGGTGTTAACACCTGCGACAAAGCTTTGCCTAAAATAATTAATAGTGTTCTGTACTTCCTCTTCCAAGTAGAGCATATAAGATTTTTGTTCCTGCTTAATCTCTTTCAAATAAGTTGCAGTTACAACTGACCCCGCAACTAAAAAAAGGCAAATATACCATAAGAAAAAGATACGAATCGTTTTGTTCTTAAAGAGTTTTCCCAATAAGGAACATCTCCTTTCCTCATACTTTTTTCGTATGCTCTTCATATAGTCAACATAATACACTTCATTTGTATTTTAATTGTACTTAAATTAGTATTTCATCGTACTATTACATAATTATATAATAAAGTTTTATATTTTATTCTAGAAAATAAGCACAACAGTTTTCATCAATTTTCCCTAATAGTTGCGATTCAAAAATCAAAATCTATTGATAATTGTTGATAAGTAGATTAACTATTTACATTTACAAAGAATATTTTACCATAGATGTAAGGCAAATAAAAGTATAAACAGAAGAATATTTTTTTATTTTATAAATTGCATGAAAATTAGTCTAATCACATGGCAAATTACTATCTCTTAAAAAGTTCTACTTTCTATACATTTAGTGATATTTTATTTCACCATATGTGTACTATAATCTATAAGCGGTAATTTATAACCTTTTAACAACTTCCGTTTCCTGTTCATTTTGTGATGTTTTTTTTGCACCATACGCATATTGCATGTAAGCAAAAAATATTGTACTATACTCTCATACAAGCTTGTAGATACCCCGATAAATGCTATTGTTAGTTTGCGACAGTGTAAATTAGTGCAAATTAATCTGTTCCAGCATTTTTCAGTAATTTAAATTTACAGATAGTAAATGATAGCTAGCTATTCAAAAAATTAACAAAAATCATTGCTAAAAAAAGAAATGGAGGTAAACAAATAATGAGTATGTTCGTAAAGAAAATGATAAGTGTACTGATTTGTATTATACTTATTGCATCTTTTTGTTCATGTGGTGGTGATAAGTCCACATCTTCCGACAAAGATAAAAAGGCAACAAATACAACAGTATCTAAC
>CAZEYH010000080.1:0-9239 GCA_964515895.1 uncultured Clostridiaceae bacterium
ACTAAATGAGCTAAAAAAGACGGCAACAGATATTAAAAACTATTTCTAGTACTACTTGCAGGTCTGCTACAAGTCATAGAACACCGTTTAAAGAATATAATAGGTTAGTAGGGAAAGATATGTCCTATATTCCTGATACTTGATGTAGCTTATAGTAAGTGATATAATTAAACATGAAAATATTTCCTTCACTCAAATTCTAGAATCATTGAAAAAGAAGGTGTAACTTAATGAAACTTCTTATTGTTGATGATGAAAGACCTGTTAGAGAAGGTCTCAAAAAATGTTTCAACTGGTCTTATTACGGCATAAATAGCATACAGGATGCATGTAATGGTGAGGAAGCCCTAGAAAAAGTTAATAACTTCAAGCCTGACATTATTCTGCTGGATGTGATGATACCTGTAATAAACGGTATTGAAGTTTCTAAATCTATAAAAGAAAAACTTCCTTTCTCTAAAATTATATTTATTAGTGGGTACAATGATATAAGTTATTTAAAATCTGCATTCAAGGTAGATGCTGTAGACTATATATTTAAACCTGTTGAAATTGATGAACTGGAAATTGCTATTAGCAAAGCAATAGATATGCTTAATGCAGACATAAATAAAAAAGTAATTTCTGAGTCTAATACTGATGAAGATGAGTATGAAAAAGCCGTTACTAATATCAACTACAGTTCAAGAATTGCAATTTGTGCAAAGGATTATATAGAAAATAACTACATGAAGGATATTTCAATAAAGGATATCGCTAACCATCTCTATTTAACACCCAATTATGTAAGTCGTTTATTTAAGCAAGAAATGAATATGACTATTATGACTTATGTAACCGAGCTTAGAATGAAAAAAGCTGTTGAATTATTGATGGATGATAATTTAAAAGTATATGAAGTTGCAGGTATAGTAGGTTATAAAGATGCTAATTATTTTTCAAAACTTTTTAAAAACTTTTTTGGATATAATCCTAGTGATTACAGGTTTGCTCCATGCGTATATAACGTCAAAGATACTATTTAATGGAGGCATGAATTTAGGTGTTATTACCAAATATCAAGAACCTATACTATAATTTGTCTTTTAAGTTTAAACTTATTATCCCATATACGTCTATATTTGTTATATCTTTCATTGTAATGAGTTGTTTTTCGTATTCATATACTTCAAATATCGTGGAAGAAAAAACAAACAAAGGGCTGATGCAAGCTTTTAATCAGATGAATATAAGTATTTCTTCTATGATAACAGAGATTGAAAATGTCTCCGAACAAATATATATGAATAGTATTTTACAAAAAATTGTTGGAAATTCTTATAGAGATATCCTTTATTCTAAACAATATGAAGATTATAAAGAGCTTTACAACTTCCTTAATGTTCTTGAGCAAAACCCAAATATTGAAAAAATAGAACTATACCTCAAAAATCAATCAGTTTTTTCTCAGGACTATAGATATATTTTCCAGCTAGATTCTTCACGGGCTAAGTTTTTTGATGGGAAAATAGGAAATAGCCAAAGTGATAAACATTGGTTTATATTTAGTAAGATCCCTCAGGAAATCTCTTATGGGCCTTATGATTGGCTATATAGCAGTAATAACGGTGCAATTTTCTTTGTTCGTAAAATTAAGCAACTTGATGCAATAAATAATGAGTGCGGATTGCTCATAATGAAAATAAATCAAAATATAATTCTAGATATGATGAGGGAAATAAATATTACTGAAAATATAAAAGTTTACCTTATTGATAATAGTAAAGTAGTATTATGTAGAGATTATAACGATGCTTTTGTAAATGTAATAAAAAATGATAATGGATTTGAATTTGAGGATAGCTATAGGAAAGTAAAATATGGTAATGAGGAGTTTTTAAGTTTTTCAAAGAAAATATCTAATATTAATTGGTGCTTAAGGGGAATAATTCCTTTGAAAGAGCTTAAACATGAAGGAATTAATATAAGGAATTTTTTAATACTGATTACTCTAATATCATGTATATTCACTGCTATTATTTCTACCTTAATAACCAAAAGTATGTCAAAAAATATTAATATTATTATTAAGAAGATGGAAAATATTGATACTTTCTCTACTGAAAAGGAGATAAAATATAAAGATGAAATTGGAAAATTGGAAGATCACTTTATACAAATGGTCTATACTTTAAAATCTCTTATAAAAGAAAACTATGAAGTGAAGTTATTAAAAAATGAGGCTGAGTTTAAAGCTTTACAAGCTCAAATTAACCCTCACTTTTTATATAACACGTTAGACTGTATAAATTGGTTAGCACTAGCAGCCAAGGCAAAATCGATCAACAAAGCTGTAACCTATTTGTCGAAATTTTTAAGATATAGTCTTTCAAGAGATGATACAGCACGAATAAGAGACGAATTAGAACACATTAAAATATATATTGAAATACAAAATATAAGATTTGATAATTGTATTAGCGTTCATTATGATATCAAAAAATCTTATATGGAATATCCAATACCAAGGCTTACTTTTCAACCATTAGTAGAGAACTCAATAATTCATGGTTTTAAGCCGCAAATTGATGGCAAAGGTAAAATTAACATATGGATAAGGTGTCATGAAGAAAACGAAAAAATTGTTATTTCCATAGAAGATGATGGAGTTGGTATAAATAAGGAAAAATTACAAAATCTCTTCTGCGAACACCGTGAGAAAAAACTTGAAAAAGAAACCGAATTTAAAGGTTCCGGGTATGGCCTTCTCAATATTAAGGAAAGACTAAGACTATATTACGGTGAAGAATATGAACTCCAAATCTTCAAACTTAATGAAAAGGGTACTTGTGTAAAACTTATTCTTCCACTAAAGAGTATGAAAGAAAAAGATTCTGTAATCTCTACGTAAAAGACTACAGAACCTTTTCTTTGAAGTTATAACACCCTCTCCAATTTTTCTGCATAGGGACAGTTAATTATACATGCTTCAGCAGTAATGGTAAGATGTTTTTGCATGGGATCCAGTTGAAGCAATGCTTCTTTTAAGTTATCTTCATCTATTTTTCCCGGTACAGAAATATTAACTTTAGATCCCTGATACTTAAACCCGTCTTCATTTATTAGAGCATATTTACCAGCCCAGTCACATTTTTTTGTATCTATAGGTATATATGTGAATGTAGTGTCATTTACATTTATTTTTATTTCATTTTCCGCCATGAATGCTTTTGCAGGACAGGAATTTTTACATATACCACATTCGCTGCAGTACTTTTCAACTTTACCTGTAATGTTAATTTCGTCAGGAACAAGTTCAGCATTTGTTATTATAGCAACAAATCTTTGGTTAATTCCGTATTGTTTTGTATATAAATTTCCATTGTATGTCATTTCACCAAGGCCTGCAGCTAATGCTTCAAATGTATTACAAAAGGAATTATATAAATAACCTCTAGGACTTGCTATATGAGAACCCATGTTCATCAAATCAAAAGTATACATTGCTTTGTATCCCATTTGTTCTAGCTTTTTCACAACTGATAAACCCGTTTGTCCTAAGAGCCTTTCTACCTCATACTGACTGAAAATATAGGGTCCTACGGGTTCTGCAGGAGGTTTTCCTGCTCTATGCACTGGAGCATCCGGAAAATGCATACCTATAACTATTACAGTTTTAGCATCATCCATGTAATTTGATACATTAAGAATTTTACGTTTTTTCTTTTCTACATCTGCATCAAAAGGTTGAAACAGATAATTTTTGTTTTTTGCCAGGAAAATTTCTTCATTATCTTTAATTTGTGCAAGCTGTTCTGAAATATGGGATATAGTCTGAGCTGAAGTAATTCCTACCATATCTGCTCCTACTTCAGTTCCATATTTCTTTATAAAACTTGTCAATTCTTCAGCATTTCTTGGTGAACAATCTGTACTACTGTTCTTATAAATACTATCATTTAATTTAGCACTGGTAATAACATGGGCTAATATTTGTACTTTATTTTGACATGGCTTAATACCTGAGATTTCAGCCAATTTCAAATTATCTACCCCTGTATGTCCTAATGCCGTATACCCTACCTTTTCCAATTCTCTTGCAATATCAAGACTTGCAAAATTAGCTAGGAAACGTGCACTTCTTACCTTATCATTCTGAATAGCTTCTTCCTTGTCTGAAAAATCATAATCACTCATTTCAGGCTTATTAAATTCAATCGCTAGTAAAACCACGCTATTACCATCAGGAAGATATTGTTTAATATTTATATCTTTTTTGTCCAAGGTTTCTTTATTTATATATGAAACAGAATCAATGTAATAATTGTATGCTATTGTATTAATTTTATCTATAAGACTCCTATGAACAGGTAAATCAGATGGTATATAATGCCTTTTTCTTCTGTAATATTTGGTATAAGTGCTATCTTTAATTCTAAGATGTGCAGGAAGGCAGCATTTAATGCATACTCCCATTGCTCCACCCCTCATTCCATATTTTTCATAATACTGCATTATTACATCTTCATCTACCTTTTCCGGTATTTCCATGTCTAAATCAAGTCCAAAGTGTTCTGCCCAAGAACACCGCCAGAGATTTTTATTTGCGAAGCTATACTCTCTTCCTTCAATCACAATAGTTTTAACCCCATTAACTTCTTTTCTGTAGGCATCCGTCGGACAAGCTCTTATGCATTCTCCGCACATATCACAAAGCTTAGGTCCGTTATATAGAGGGTCGGGTTTTAATGGTGCTTCTGTTATTATAGAAACAAATCTATTCCTTGGTCCATATTCCGGAGTAAGGGCTATTCCATGCCATCCCATTTCCGACAGTCCGGCAGCAACAGAAGAATAAATATTTGAAATATCGGGTGCAAATATAGCATCAAGCTCCTTATACTGCATGTATCTCCATATATTGCTAGCTGCAATAGGAACAGTCTGGTATCCTTTAGCTTCAAGAAATCGTGCAATTTTAAAAGAAATAAGGTCGAGTTTATCGTTCATTACACCCTGCACTACATATGGTCCCTGATGATGAGGACTAATTTCACCGCCAAGTTCAATACATGCATCAGGATGATGTATTGCACATACAACAACAGATTTTGCTTTCGGTAAAATGCCTTGAGGACTCATCATTATTGGTGCATTGCTATATCTTTCAATATTTGCAATACCCACAAGGTCAGCACCAAGATCGTAGGCATATTCTTTTAAATTGATTGATAAATTATCACAATTCATTTAATTCACTCCTTGTAAAATTTTATAAATATTTCAAATATCTATGTTATTAAAACATCTTGGTTAAGAAATGTTACTCCTTAACTGCTCCTAGAACCACACCTTTTACAAAATACTTTTGCAAAAAGGGATATACTAAAAGGATCGGCAAGGTAGCTGATATAATAATGGCACATCTTAATGCTTCAGGATTAAGGTTTATTAACTCAGGGTCAAGGTTGACCAAACCGGCATCTGTATCTATAACCATTTGCCTTAAATACATTTGAAGAGGGTATAGATTCTTTTTATTTATATACATAAGTGCAGACATGTAACTATTCCAATAACCTACTGCAGTATAAACAGCAATTGTAGCAAGGGCTGGCATTGAAAGAGGAAAGTATATCCTGAAAAATATACATATATTAGATGCACCATCCATTTTAGCTGACTCTTCAAGGCTTGGAGGAATAGTGTAGAAGTAATTTCTCACAATTATCATATTAAAAGTACTAAATAGTCCAGGAACTATCAATACCCATATTTTATCAATAAGACCAAGGTTTTTAATAAGCAAAAAAGAAGGAATCATACCGGCACTGAATAACATAGTAAAAACAAATATAAATGATATTGCCCTTCTGCCTTTAAAATATCTTTTTGATAAGGGATATGCAGAAAAACTTACTATTAGTACACTTAGTATTGTGCCGGTAACAGTAACAAAAGCAGATATAATAAAGGATCGTAAAAAATCTTCACTACCAAGTACTACTTTATACATTTTCAGGTTAAATCCTTTTGGCCAAAAGGTAACAAGACCTGCAGAAACATCAGCTTCATTGCTTAAGGATTTTGCAAAAACATGAAGAAACGGAGCTAATGTAATAAATCCGAGCATTGCAAGAAGTATATTATTTACTAAAAGATAAACTTTTTCTTTCTTGGAAATTACCAATTATACGTCTCCTTTCTATGCTAAGTTAAAATAAGCTTGTATCTGCGGTTTTTCTGCTCAAGTAGTTTGATGCAAGTATAAGAATGAGTCCAATTAAAGATTGAAAAAGCCCAACTGCCGTTGTAAAATCGTATTTCATTTGGCCTAAACCAATTCTGTACACATAGGTGCCGATAACATCTCCTGTTTCATAAACTAAGGGATTATACAACATAAGTATTTGTTCTACATCGGTTGACAAAAGCGAACCCATCCTTAAAATAAGAATAAATACTACTGTCGACATAATACCCGGAAGAGTTATATACCATATTTGCCTAAGCTTACCAGCCCCGTCTACTATAGCAGCTTCATATAATTGTGGATCAATTGATGATAATGCTGCAAGATATATAATAGCACTCCAGCCGGCTTCTTTCCACGTTTGTGATGCAACAATAATGCTTCGGAAATACTCTTTTTTTGTCATGAATAGCAGAGGTTTCAAACCTAAACCGATTATTATCTTGTTCACTATACCTTCCCTAGAAAGCACCTCGAGAACAATAGCTCCGAATATTGCCCAGGATACAAAGTGAGGAAGATAGGTAACATTTTGAACTGTTTTTTTAAAGCTTTCATTTTTCACCTCATTTAGCATAAGTGCCAAAATTATTGGTATAGGAAATTGGAAAACCAATCTATATATACTAATTAATAAGGTATTGGTAAATACTCTTTTAAAATCCAACGATACAAAAAGCTCTTTAAAATGCTTTAATCCTGCCCAAGGACTTTTTATAATACCTTGTATAATATTATAATCTTTAAAAGCAATACTAAGACCATACATAGGAGCATAATTAAAAATAGCAACTAATATAAGCCCCGGAAGCACCATTAAAAAAAGGTCATATTGAGAGAAAAAATCTTTTGAAACACTATATTTTTTTTCTTTATGTAACTTGGTTCTTTTAGATAACTGCAGAGAATTCACCTGTACACCTCCCCTGAACGTTTTTAAATGACAATTCTTGTAATAAATACAGTTCTATTTATGAACACAAAAGATGTATATTGCTTTTCATATAATTATGATAACATATTTACTAATTGTAAGTGAATATGTCAATCCTATAAAAAACTGGTAAATATAATAATCTTTCTTTAAGATATTTATCTATAGATTATTATAGTTTTATCTAATTTACTCAATATTCAAAACAAAGTATAATGATTATAACATTTCCAAATAACATCATGTCTTAGTCCTAAAAAATAAATATCAATTTAATATCAAATAAAAGAAAAAAGGAGGTTATCAATTGTGAAGGCTAAATTTATTATCAGAATTATTACATGTGTTTTATTAGCCGCTATGATCTTTTCAACTACAGCATGTACAAAACAGCAATCTGCTTCACAGCAAGATGGTACGCAATCCAAAACTACTGAAAAAGGAGGTAATGTTCCGGACCCTACTCAAACAAAAGATACTGGAAAAAAGGTTACTCTATCGGTAGTAGTCCAGAATAATGTTGAAAGTTTTTTACCTGGAGATAACGAGAATAAGAATGCCATTATTGATTTCCTTAAGGAAGGTACAGGATTTAATTTTAACTGGATTATCCTTCCTAAAGATCAGCCTACCGAAAAACTAAATATGATGATGGCTTCAGGAGATGATTTGGATGTTGTAAGACTGGTAGACAAAAATCTTTTTGGCGCTTATTTGTCACAAACTGCTCTTGCACCCCTTGACGAATATATTCCTAATTGTCCTAATATGAAGAAATTTATACCTGATGAAACATGGGCTCCGGTTACCTGGCAAGGAAAAATATACGCAGTTGGAATACCTGCATCTTATGAAGCTAGTTCAAGCGTAGTTGTTCGCCAGGATTGGCTCGAAGAACTGGGACTTAAAGAACCCGTTTCTCTTGAAGATTATCAAAATACACTTACTACATTAACTCAAAAAACTGAATACCCGTTTTCGTGTGTAGGTCTTAGTGTAGTAGGAGGATTCGCAGGAGCCTTTGGTCTTGGCACAACATATGCTGTGAAAAATGATAAGGTAGTATATACTTATATAGAACCTGAGGCTAAAGAATATATTGCTTACATGAAAAAACTTTATAAGGAAAATCTAATAGATCCTGAGTGCCCTATAAATAAAGACGCAAGTCTTAAAGAAAAAATTATAAACAATAAGGTAGGAATGACTGTTCTTGGTTGGGCAGGAATGTTACCTATTGATAATGACTTCAAAGTGAAAGTACCCAATGGTAAACTCAAAGTCATAGCTCCACCTGTTGGGCCAAATGGAAAATCAGGTTTTCAAAAAACTCCCCCACTTTATTGTATGCTATCTGTACCTGCAAAAAGCAAACATAAAGAAGAAGCAATGCAATTCCTTGATTTCATGTGTAAAGAAGAAGTACATTCCTTTATTTCTTTCGGGAAAGAGGGTGAGCACTTTTTAAAAGAGAATGGAGAAATTAAGCTTACCCCTGAGTATCAAAATTGGAGATGGCAAATGTATTATGTTCTTGTAGATACACCTGCTGCATTTGCAGTAAGATGTAGGGATAAAGGGTTTAAACCTTATTTTGATGAAATGGTTCCATATGCAACATTGAGAGATATATCACAACTGGCTCCTCCATATAAAGAAGTTTCAAGTATTGCTTCGGATTTATGGAAAGTAACAGAAGAATATTTTATGAAAATGATTACAGATGAAATGCCTATTGAAGAGTTTAGTAAATTTGTCGAACAATGGAAAGCCAGAAAAGGTGAGGAAGCTCTTAAAGTACTTAATGACTGGTACGCAAATGAGTATAAGAAATAACCAACTTATTATATAAAAATCACTTTATGTAGTATATAATATATCTCTCATATTGATTTCTAATTTGCACTTTGCTGCTTCAGCTGCTTGTAAATGGCAGTTGAAGCAGCAAATATATTCAATGTCTTATTTTTCACCGAAGTTGCCCTAAAATCACTCCCCCCAAATTTCCTCATTTTTCTCCATATCATTGACAAATAATAATATGTAAACTAAAATATTAATATTGCATTGTAC
>CAZEYH010000081.1:0-5687 GCA_964515895.1 uncultured Clostridiaceae bacterium
AGCAACGGACTTCTAATCCGTAGGCCAGGGGTTCGAATCCCTTCAGGCACGCCACAGATAACCTTACAGGCAAGCGGCTTGTAGGGTTTTATTATATCCTTCCATCTGAACGAGCAAATCAAAAATGGTTTTACAACAATAAATATAAATAAAAAAGCTAATTTAATTGGGTGCAGATAACATTTAAGTATTTATATGGGATATATTTTTGAAGAACTGGTGAGAAGATTTTCTGAGTCCTAAGAATTTAGAAATAAGGAGTGATCTTCATGCGTAATTTTATAACGAAGTTATTTAGAAACAATAGAAAGGTGTATCTAGTTCACAAAATGAGTGAAGAGAATTATAAGTTATGTAAAATCTTGAATGAGTATAGCAGTTCTAAAGAAGCACATAATGATTTAACAAAGTTATTAGCAAACCAAAAAACAGAATACCAGCTATTAAGAGAGTTTAATAAAAAATAATAGTTGTAACAGGCAACTTTATAATTATAGGTTTCAAAGAATATAACAAATTTATTATTAGGTTTAATTATTAGATTATTATAAATAAAATAAAGGTGCTAATTGTTCATATAGCACCTTTCAAAAGTTTTTCTTGACATTTTTCCATTATAATCTATTACATTTCGACTTCAATTTCATATCCTAACTTTTCAAGTTCAGCTTCATAGTTAGGTAACACAAATTCCATATCTGAGAAATCTTTGTTCATAAGTGTGTCAATAGCATCTTCAATTTCTTTATTCTCCAACAAAGTAACAACTTCAGCAGTAAAGTCTGTCCAGTCTTGAACTGTTTGAGCATTAGCTACATAGGCATCTGTGTCGGTTTCTTCTAAGAAAGCGAGTGTATCAACTTTTATTTCGTTCAGATTATCAATAAATTCTCTGAAAATAGCATAGTTATCAGGATGTATTGTAGCAATGAAGTTCTCACCAAATACACTACCGAATTCGAGGAAGTGAACAAGATCCTTAATTAACTGTGTATCTATTTGCTCAACCACATCGATAGAAATTTGACGTAAATCATCTACTTGCTCAGCATAATCCATAGCTAAATCGGCATATTCTTGTAGTGAATCAACATCTACATCTGAAGCGGCTTTAGCTATATTAGATGTTACATCGTCTAATAGATCCATGTATTCATTGTATAATGCAACGTATTCATCGATCATATCAGCTATATCGGTAAATGTATCTGCAGGAATAAACTGTGACAGAAGGTCTATAAGCTTCCTATTCCTGAATATTTGATTCTGTAGTGTAGCTACAGTATCTTCTATATCACCTTCAAAGGACAGGTCAATAGATGCAAATGTACTTTCAAGATCATCCAGGCTATCCAAAAGTTCTTCATACATTCCGTAGTATTCTTCATACAACCCATAATAATCTTCTACTGTTGCAACATATTCATCTATCTTTTCTTCAGGCAGGAACCATGTTAAAAGCTCCCTTAATTCCTCATCGTAAAGTATTGCATCTACAGTTTCTTCTATAGAACCGTAATATTTAACAACTTCTAGAGGAGCTGCCCAGTCAACAACAAACTTTTGAACTGATTCAAAAGGCTTTGCATATTTGCTAAGATCATCAGCTAGTGCAAACTGGATTGCACTATTAACTAGTTCGCCACTATCTAATGCAAAATCAATATATTCTTCTACCTTTGCATCTGAAAACAAATCTGTTGTATCTAGTAACCTAGTTAAAAACTTATTTATGATTTCATTTTGGCTATCTTTAAAGCTGTCAATATCTCCCATAATATTATTCCTATAGTCCATAGCCATGTCCTTAATTTCGTCAGGCTTAAGCTCTGCGAAAACCCTAAGAATACCTGTACCAAAATATACATCCTTAACATCGAATATCCTTGGGATATCGAAATCATCATAACTTATTGCATATTTTAGTTCATCTTGTGGGATTTGCTTTGTTATCATATTCGGGGCTTTCTTCTGCCCTAGATTAATATCAGATGCGTTAATTTCTATGCCTTCATCTGTAATATTTACATTGATTTTGGCACTGAGTGGAACATTTAAAGAACCATATTTTCCATTAATATATAACCTTTGGTCTTTCGTATTGAACAAGATTTCTTTAATAGTAAATTTGTCAGGAAGTGCAATGTCAAGGGTTTCAAAATTGTCTTTTATCAAAGAGTTAATCAAGTCCTGGTTAAGTTCAACTTCTACCGTTTTTGTATCGGCATCATAATATGTATGCTTTTTGGCTATCTCGTTTAGTAGATCATCAGTTTGCACATATACAAAGCTACAGTCATAAGTTGAATTATGAATGCTAAGTACATTACCAATTCCTATTGCTAGTACTACCAGGATTACTGCGACTACTATCAATGTTATAAGCAGCCACTTTTTTTTAACCATTAAAACACCCCCAAATCAATAAGGCAACTATCAAATGTTTAGTCTTTCTAAATTACGTACGGGTTTTGCCAGTTATAACGCTACATTTCATTTACTATGATGTATCATTCATGGTATAACCTCCTCCCATATTAATTATAAAAAACACCTAAGTCTCCTATAAACTTATTTTAAGATAAATTTATTAATGATAGAAGACAATTTTGACTTAAATTATAGTAACAAAACAGTTTTTGACAAATCCTTTGTCAACTTATAATTATGTATATAATAATATCTATGCAACTTATCACTAATTACTACAAAAACAAGCAACAATTGCTTATAACTACATAATACGTGATACCAACGATACAAAGCGTATATCACACATTAAATATGTAAATGTGCAGAAAATCAACACGTCCATCTAACGCCATTTTAGCAGCATTTGGATATGGTGTCAATACACTAAATGAATATATTGCATATAAATGAATTGTTTATTTTTAATATATTCAATTAAATGCACAATTCATTTAGTGTTGTTCAAAACCTATTTGCATTTTTCATCTTTTTCTCTTATTTCCACTCTACGGATTTTTCCACTTATAGTTTTAGGTAGTTCATCGACAAATTCAATGATTCTAGGATATTTGTATGGGGCGGTAACTTGCTTTACATGATCTTTTAGTTCAGTTACCAAATCATCCCCGGGTTTATAGTTTTTTGTTAATACAACAGTTGCTTTAACTATTTGACCTCTAATAGGGTCGGGTACAGCTGTAATAGCACATTCAAGTACTGCAGGATGTTCAAGAAGCGCACTTTCAACTTCAAAAGGTCCAATTCGATATCCTGAACTTTTTATTACATCATCGGCTCTTCCCACAAACCAAAAATAGCCATCTTCATCTTTCCATGCCATATCACCGGTATAATAGATATTGTCATGCCATACCTTTGAAGTTAGCCGTGGATCACGGTAATAACCCATAAACATTCCTGCAGGTTTTATTTTATCTGTTCGAACTACTATTTGTCCTTCTTCTCCTATTTCACAGGGGTTGCCATTTTCATCAATTAAGTCAATATCATATCCGGGTGCCGGCTTACCCATTGAACCGGGCTTCGGTTCCATCCATGGGAAAGTACCTATTACAAGAGTAAGCTCAGTTTGTCCATAAGCTTCTCTAAGTTTTAATCCGGTAGCTTTCAGAAACTGACTATACACTTCCGGATTTAATGGTTCCCCTGCAATAGAACAATGCTTAAGCTTACTTTGTCTTAATCTAGAAATATCTTCTTTAATTAAAAACCTATATATGGTAGGTGGCGCACATAAAGTTGTAACTTTATATTTAATTATTACATCAATAAGGTTTTTCGGTATAAATCTATCATAATCGTAGACAAAGACTGCACTTCCACAAATCCACTGACCATATAATTTACCCCATACAGCTTTTGCCCAACCTGTATCAGCTACTGTAAGATGTAATCCGCCAACCTGTACATTCTGCCAGTATTTTGCAGTTACTATATGACCTAAAGGATACTTAAAATTATGCTGTACCATTTTAGGCATACCTGTTGTGCCCGAAGTGAAATATAAAAGACAGGTATCATTGCAGCAAGTAGCTTCTTCTCCTTGAGGACGTTCAAAATCTGCAGACGCTTTTTCAATTTCCTCACTAAGGTTATACCATCCTTCTTTATTTCCATAAACTAAAGCCTTAAATTTTAGTGATGGTGAATCATCAAGAGATTCTTCGATATGACTGATTACTTCGTCTTCCGGGACTGTTACCACCATTTTTATGTCTGCAGCGTTATTTCTATATATAATGTCTTTGGCTGTAAGCAAATGAGTTGCTGGAACAGAAACAGCTCCTAATTTATGTAGGCCAAGAAGACAAAACCAAAATTCATATCTCCTTTTTAAGATAAGCATAACAGGATCGCCTTTTTTAATTCCCAGTGATTTAAAGAAATTTGCGGCTTTGTTGCTATAATCATTCATTTGCCTAAAGGTAAAGAATTTTTCTTTTCCATTATCGTCGCACCATACCATTGCCAATCTATCTGGGTCTTTATCAGCTATTTTATCAACAACATCATATGCATAGTTAAAATTTTCAGGCATATTTACTTTAAAATTTTCAATAAAATCATTATAATCACTATAGTCATCTCTTGTTATGAAATTCTTTAGCATTTACTTCTATCTCCTTTTAGTGTTATGTTACATTATTATTGCCAGGAATTTTGCCGGTTTATTACCAAGTGCCTTCATTCCATGCTTAATATTTGAATCAAAAAACAAAGAATCTCCTTCTTTAAGGATTAATTCATGTCCATCAATAATGATCTTTAATTGTCCTTCGAGTAAATAGTTAAACTCCTGTCCCGGGTGAAAATTATAACTTATGGGTGCATCTTCGGAGTTTGGTTCAACTGTTACCAGAAAAGGCTCGGCTTTTTTATTAACAAAATTATGAGCAAGACTCTGATATTTATACTCTTTTCTTCTCTCTACACTTACACCTTTGCCTTTTCTTACAAGACAGTATGTTTGGAGTTTTGGGTTATCTCCGGTTAAAATTGCTGTTAATTCTACGTTAAATTTACTAGCAATTTTATATAAGAAACTAACCGGGATATCAATCTCACCACTTTCATATTCTTCATATTTTTCTTTTGTTATTTCAAACTCTTTTGCTAATGATTCAAGAGTAATCCCATGTATTTCCCTTAGTTCTCTTATTCTGATAGCTATTTGTCGTATCTGATTTGACATAGTGTCACCCTTTCTTTACATTATAATTTATACAATAAAACAATCATCTGTAAAACAATTATCTTTCTTTTACTAAACCTTATAAACCTTTAATTAATATATCGAAATTATAGCAAATTTAATTTTCACTTAAATTATAATATCACTATTTTATTCATAAGTAAATTATTAATTTGAGTAGGGGTGCTTATAAATTACATTTTTCTGAAAAATATTTTACTTAAAACTTTTACTATAGTATAATAATTTCGGATAAAATAGGTGTAATAAGTAATGGTAATATCAATAAATATGATAATTTTAATATTAATATAAGCAATATCGGAAGAAATGCTTATGTAAATATTAATTTTATGCAATACTAATACCATAAAAATCAAAATATAGTTAAGTTATTAATTAGTACATAGTTTTAGTACATAGTTTGAATTTTGAAGTTAAAATCTATATTGAAAGAGGAATGAATATGAGAGATTTAATAAGAAGAGTATATGTAGAAAAG
>CAZEYH010000081.1:5787-9219 GCA_964515895.1 uncultured Clostridiaceae bacterium
TATTGAAAGAGGAATGAATATGAGAGATTTAATAAGAAGAGTATATGTAGAAAAGAAAAAGGAATTTGATGTTGAATCCATGGAATATTACCTGGAAATAAAAAAATACCTTGGAATTGAAAGTCTAAAATCTGTAAGGGTATTGACAATCTACAATATTCAAGGTTTATCAGATGAGGAATATGAAAAAATAAGAGATAAAGTTTTACATGATCCTTCTGTAGATAATATTTATGAGAAAGAAATCCAATATAGTAAAGACGCAAAATTTTTTGCGGTGGAATACTTACAGGGACAGTATGACCAGAGAGCGGACCTTACTTCACAATGTATCCAATTAATTACTGAAAACAAGAAACCATTAGTAAAAACAGCCAAACTTTTTATATTTGAAGGAACATTGTCTGATAACGAACTCTCAAGAATAAAAGACTATTATATTAATCCTGTAGAAAGCCGGGAAATATCTTTAAAAAAGCCATTATCGCTGGGAAATATTACATCAGAACCCAAGAGTGTAGAAGTTTTAAAGGGATTTATTAAACTTTCTAAAGAAGAGCTAGAAGAGTATAGGGAAAAGATGGGCTTTGCTATGTCTTTTGAGGATTTGGAATTTTGTAGAAATTACTTTAGAGATCAGGAAAAGCGAGATCCTACAATTACAGAGATGAAAATGATTGATACTTATTGGTCTGATCACTGTAGGCATACAACTTTTATGACCAGCATAAGTGATGTCCAATTTGATGAAGGTAAATATAACCTAATTATAAAACATGCTTTCAATGAGTATCTTCAGTCTAGGAAGTATGTATATGGTGACAGGAAAAAAGATATATGTCTTATGGATCTTGCTACAATCACTATGAAAGAACATGTTAAAAGAGGACTTTTAGAAGATTTGGAAATTTCAGATGAAGTAAATGCTTGTAGCATCATTGTTGATGCTATTGTGAACGGGGAAAAAGAAGAATGGCTTGTGATGTTTAAAAACGAAACTCATAATCATCCTACTGAAATTGAACCTTTTGGAGGGGCGGCTACTTGTCTTGGTGGCGCAATCAGAGACCCGCTTTCAGGAAGGGCTTATGTATATCAGGCAATGAGGGTTACAGGAAGCGGTGACCCTAGAGCAAAGCTTGAGGATACTTTACTTGGGAAACTTCCCCAAAGGAAAATAACTAGAGTAGCATCTGACGGATATAGTTCCTATGGTAATCAGGTAGGAGTTGCATCCGGACATTTGGCAGAAGTTTATGACCAAGGGTTTATTGCAAAAAGAATGGAACTTGGTGCTGTTGTTGGTGCAGTACCTAAAAGAGATGTTGTCAGAGGTACTCCTTCTCCCGGAGATGTCATAATTCTACTTGGAGGACGGACGGGTAGGGATGGCTGTGGCGGTGCTACAGGTTCTTCAAAAGAACATACTGAAGAATCTCTTCTTACCAGCGGTGCTGAAGTGCAAAAAGGCAATCCTTTAATAGAACGGAATATCTTAAGGCTTTTCAGGAACCCGGAAGCAACCAGGATGATAATAAGATGTAATGACTTTGGAGCAGGAGGGGTTTCAGTAGCTATAGGAGAACTTGCAGATGGACTTTATATAAATCTTGATGCAGTACCGGTAAAATATGGAGGATTGGATGGGACTGAACTTGCCATATCTGAATCTCAGGAACGTATGGCTGTTGTTGTTTCAAAAGAAGATGAAAAAAGGTTTATTGAGATGGCAGTAGAGGAGAATTTAGAGGCTACCACTGTAGCTTTTGTGACGGAAGAACCAAGGCTTAAAATGACCTGGAAGGGAAATATTATTGTTGATATGAGTCGGGACTTTCTAAATTCCAGTGGAGTTAGAAGCAATACACAAGTTAGAGTTATAAGTACTGTTGACAAAAAGACTTATTTTGAAACCATTCCTGAAGAAGTAAAATTAAATCTGGAAAATGGCAACTTGGAAAAGGCATGGATATCTAATTTACAGAGGCTTAATGTTTGCAGTCAAAAAGGGCTAATTAAAAAATTTGACAGCACTGTTGGAGGGAATACTTTATTAATGCCGCTGGGGGGTAAATACCAATTGAGCCCTGCAGAAGGTATGGCGGCTAAATTACCCGTATTAGAAGGAGATACTTCCACAGGTACGGTAATGTCCTTTGGATATAATCCTGCCATTGGTAAATGGAGCCCATTCCACGGTGCCTTATATTCAATTATAGAAGCAGTTGCAAAGATAGTAAGTATGGGAGGAGATCATAAGAAAATACGTTTAAGCTTGCAAGAATATTTTGAAAAATTGGATACTGATCCTGAAAAGTGGGGTAAACCCTTTAGTGCATTATTGGGAGCTTATTACGCTCAACAAAATATAGGCATACCTTCAATTGGGGGTAAAGACAGCATGTCGGGAACATTCGAGGATATTTCGGTACCCCCTACAGTAGTTGCTTTCGCGGTAAACACTTTAGATATTAATAATATTACTTCTACTGAATTCAAAAAGATAGGCAGTAAAGTAGTTCTCATACCTTTAAGACGGGATGAAAATGATATACCGGATTTCAAACAACTGGATGCAAATTACTCAAAGATAAATCAGCTTATAAAAGAAGGTAAGGTATTGGCTGCATGCAGTATAAGGGATGGTGGATTGGCAGAAACAATAAGCAAGATGTGTTTTGGAAATAAAATAGGTTTTAAGTTTTCTAATAAAGCGGCTTCTGCTGATACTAGTACAAATGTTGACAATATTATGCATACCGATGATAGTATTGCTACATTTTTTACACCTTCTTACGGTTCAATTGTTCTGGAGATGAACAATTGTAATAATCTTAAGGGAACAGATGTTGAGGGAATAAATCTTGAGGAAGTATTTAAAGGGATTGAATTTAAAGAAATAGGCACTACAATTGAAGAACAATCTATCATTATAAATGAGGAAAAGTTGGGCCTTAATAATCTCATAAAATATTGGGAAGAGCCTCTTGAAGATGTATTTCCCACAAAGGTAAAAGGAGAATTTATCGGGAAATTGACTCTTGGGGAACAATCGGTTGGTGAACAACCTGGTGAAAATCTTAGCGAAAGGCTTACTGAGAAACCTGGAGAACAGCTTAGCGAAAAGCTTGGCGAGAAGCCTAAGATCTTTTCTTTTACTAATAGAAAATCAAAATCAAATAGAATTAATGATGGAATTGCAGGTAGAGTTGCTAAACCTAGAGTGTTTGTTCCGATATTACCCGGCACTACCGGAGAATATGAGGCTATAAGTGCTTTTAGCAAAGTAGGAGGAATAGTTGATACCTTTGTATTCAGGAGTCTAACAATAGAAGGCATTGAGGAGTCTTTTAAAGTCATTGCGGAAAAAATCAACAATTCACAGATAATAATGCTCCCGGGCGGCCTTTGTGGCGATGTACAACCTGGAGG
>CAZEYH010000082.1:0-9145 GCA_964515895.1 uncultured Clostridiaceae bacterium
CTCTACAGCCAATAGTTGAAAATGCTATTTCCCATGGACTTGAATTAACTCCCGGTGTTGGACATTTACTATTACATGCTTATATAGAAAATAAAAACACACTTATTGTTAGGGTCGTTGATGATGGGGTAGGAATAGATGAAGAAGCTCTTGCTTCCATTACTGAAAAATTAGAATCCGAAGATTATAGTTTCTATTTTGATCACCATACCGGTATAGGTTTGGTAAATGTAAATTCTAGAATAAAACTTACACAAGGTAAAAACTATGGGGTTAAGGTAAAAAGCGAAAAAGACAAAGGGACAGAAGTAATAATATCATTCTTAGCGGAGGTGCTCAATAATGTATAAGGTGATTTTAATAGATGATGAACATTGGATTATTAAGAGCCTTAAAAAGAGTATACCTTGGAACCAATATGGATTTGAGGTTTGTGCAACTGCAACTGATGGGAAAAATGCTTTAGAAAAGATTAATGTGCTTCATCCCGATGTTATATTTACTGACATTAAAATGCCATATATGGATGGATTAGAGTTGATTGCCAAGGCTAAAAAGAACCATCCGGATTTATTATCAGTAATTATTAGCGGATATGCAGAGTTTGAATTTGCTAAGACTGCAATTCAGCATAAGGTAGATGGATATTGTATTAAACCCATTGAAGAGGAAGAGATTATTGAGCATCTTAAAAATTTTAAAACAAAGTTAGATAATCTTAAACGCAACAGGAATAATTTAGATCTGTTAAGTTGTATTGAAAGTAATGATAAGAAGATATTTAAGAAGTTATTTCCTTATGCGCGCAATATTAATATTATTGTCTCTATAGGTGACAAAATTACTTACCTTGAAGACAATCCACAAGCATTATACTGTAATATTTCTTTAAATAAGTGGGTTTATTTTTTACCGGAACCTTTAAATGTGGAACAAATCAAAGAAAATCTAAATAAAAATATCAAAGGCGTTGGAATATTTAAAATTAATCTTCAAACTGATGATCTGGCAAAAGGCATAGATGAAGCAAATATCAGAGCACATCAGTATTTCTTTAATAAGGAGAATTTAGTTTTTGCAGATAATTATGATAAAGATAAAATAAAAACATATAATAACCTGCTAAATGAAATAGTAGCACAAGTTAAAAATAAGGACATTGCTGCATTAAATAGATCCCTTGATGAGATTAAATCAATTTTGAATAGCATAAATATTGCGGAACTTAAGAAATCATACAGCATTCTAAATACATTAAAATATTTGAATATACCGGAAGACAGCTCAGAAGAAGATGAAATATGGATGGATCCGGATGTTGTATTTTTGAACAACTGGGGTAATGTGGAAGATTACTTTGAATATTTCTGTCGTGAAATAAAGACACTACTTAATATTAAAAATGAAGATATCCAGATTTATTCAGGGAATAAACTTATTTCAGATATCATTAATTATATAAAAGATAACTATAATGAAAATATTACTTTATATAACTTATCAGAAAAATTTAATATTAACCAATCCTATTTATCACAATTATTTAAAAATGAAACAGGTGTTAACTTTATAAAACATTTGACAAATTATAGAATGTCAAAAGCATGTAGCCTGCTTCTCCAGACAGATATGTCTATAAACGATATTGCGCAAGAAGTAGGTTATGATGATTATCTCTATTTTAGAAAAGTATTTAAAAAAGTTAATAATATGACTCCTACAGAATACAGAGAAGAAAAAACCAGCTAATAAATATTAAATAACGGGACGTAATACGAATTTATTACATAAATACTATAAAAAAATTCCATACAACCTCTTCCCCTTTTTCCATATACTAATAAATGAAGTGATTAAATTATACTATTTTATAGTACTCTAATAGTATTCTATAAATAGATGAATAGATTTTACAAAAATTATTGAGTTTACACACATCAATTTCAGGTAATTAGAGAGGAGAGAAAATAATATGAAAAGAAAACTCAAACTTGTATTGATATTGATACTTGTAATAACTTTTTTTACTGCTTGTGCCAAGAATGTTGATGTAACTTCTACGGATCAAACGACACCCTCTGTAAACGATACAACAACTTCTGTAGAAGAATCTGATGATGAAATAGAAATAGAGTATCGTACTGAAGAAATTTATGATAGAAAAAATGATGAGGGTAAATTAGTATTTTATTTCATGCAAATTGATGAGATTGATAATACTACAAAGTGGGGGGACTCCACATTAATATGTTTCCCAAATGGTGAAACAATGTTGATAGATGCAGGAAAAAGCTTTGCAGGCGAACCTATTGTAAACAGATTAGAGCGTTTGGGAATTGACAGGATAGACTATGCAATAGCATCTCACATGCATGCAGACCATTATAAAGGTTTTTATACTATAATGAAGAATATTGATATAGGCGTCATGTATACACCGGATTTTCCATGCTTCCCGGATGAACAGTATAATAAAAATTGGGAAAATGCACTTAAAAGTTATGGAGTTGATCATCTTCATCTTGAGGTAGGAGATACTCTGGATATTGGTGATGTCCATATTGAAGTATTTGGTCCTGAACTTACAGAGGCAAATATTAATACAGTAGTATCGCTGGGAAAAGATTCTCCCAGAATAGTGAACAACCTTACTAGTATTGTAATGAAATTAACTTATGGGGAGACCTCTGCGTTGTTTACAGGTGATATTTATATGATAAGAGAGATAGAATTAGCAGAATTATTCGGTGATAAACTGGAAGCAGATTTATTAAAGGTACCCCATCATGGTCATGATACTTCAGGGTCAAAAATACTCATCGATACAGTAAAACCTAAAGTTGCAGTAGCAATGGGAAATATTCTCATGGATCCCTATACAACATATACTCAATACGTTAGAGCTGATATTAAAACTTATATCACTGTTGTAGATGGGATGGTAAAGGTTGTAATGGATGGAATTGATATGGAAGTAATAACCGAACACGACAGGCTTCCTAATTTCCGTAAAACATATGACGATAAGCGTATAAAAGAATTGACCACTAATTAACTGAAACTAAAGATAGTAATTACAAAAATAATACATAAATAATATAAATATTTTCCATACAATCTTGCTTTTACCTACTATATACTATTATTTAATGAAAGTTATCTAATTAAAAATAAAGCAATAAAACTTAAGCATTTAAAAAAATGGAGATTGTGAATATCCAAGAAATATAATTAAAAGTATTTTATAGAGGTGGACAATGCATACCGATGTAGCTAAACAAAATGTCAAAAATAATGTCAAAAATATTAGTACTAAAAATCGAATCAAAAAGGAACTTGCAAAAAATTATGATCTATATCTAATGGCTTTGCCAATGATTTTGTATTATATAATATTCCATTATTGGCCGTTATATGGAATTCAAATAGCATTTAGAGACTATAATCCTGCTTTAGGCTTTATAAAAAGCCCATTTGTAGGTTTAAAACATTTTCGTAACTTTTTTTCTTTACCGATTGCTTTTATGTATATAAAGAATACATTAAGAATTACTATTACTGAACTAATTTTATACACACCAGTTCCTATTATATTAGCATTGATGCTTAATTCAGTAAATAATAATAAAATAAAAACCAGAATCCAAACTACATTATATTTACCCCAATTTATCTCAACAGTTGTAGCGGTTGCTATGATAAGAATTTTTTTAAATCCATTTACAGGAATTATTAATATTATTTTAAATAAATTAGGGGTAGATTCGATAGATTTTATTAATAGACCGGAACTTTATGTTTTTATCTATGTTATTTCAGCTATTTTGCAATATTCCGGTTGGAGTTCACTTATTTATACTGGTGCATTAACAGGAATTAATCCTGAACTATACGAAGCTGCTAAAATTGATGGTGCGTCGAAGTTCCAGCAGATAATCTATATTGAACTTCCGGTTGTTTCCCAAACATTTACAATATTGCTTATACTTAAGGTAGGAGGAATTATGAGCCTTGGTTGGGAAAAAAGCTATCTTTTACAGACACCCTTTAACATTGAGGTAAGTGAAATTGTATCAACATATACCTATAAAGTTGGTATTATAAGTGCGCAATACTCATATTCATCTGCAATTGGGCTATTTAATTCAGTTGTCAATTTTATATTGTTACTAATAGCTAATTTTTTATCTAGACAAGTATCCGACAGCAGTCTTTGGTAACCTTGGATTATTGTAGTGATTGATATGAAATAAGAGTCCTGTTTAAATAGCAAATTATAAATACCTATTAATATAACTAAAGAGATAAAGATAACGTATGGAGAAAAGGATGAGAAGAAATATGAAGCTGAAATCAAGAACAAAAAAAATTATTAGGAATGGTATTAGTAGTGACGATGTATTTGATTTTATTAATATAGTACTTTTAATTATTATTACTATTATTGTATTTTACCCTATGTATTTTGTTTTAATTGCGTCCATCAGTTCTCCGGCAACTGTAACAAGTGGTGAAGTTTTGTTTTTGCCGAAGGGAAATAATTTTACCGGATTTAAACGTGTATTGAATGATACTCGCTTAAGAACAGGCTACGTTAACAGTATAATTTACACCATAGTTGGTACAACAATAAATTTGTTGCTAACGCTTATCAGCGGGTATGTATTATCTAGAGATGACTTCAAGCTTAAAAAGCCATTAACGATATTTATAACCTTTACCATGTTTTTTGGTGGAGGCATGATCCCTAGATTTCTTGTTGTACGACAGTTAAATTTATTAGATACTATATGGGCTCTAGTGTTGCCTGGAGCAATTTCAACATGGAATTTAATAATTACAAGAACATTTTTTCAAACTACTATACCCAAAGAACTTTTTGATTCTGCAACAATTGACGGGTGCAATAATTTTAGATATTTTATCAGTATTGTAATTCCAATTTCAGGCTCAATTATTGCGATACTTAGTTTGTATTACGGAGTTGGTCATTGGAATGCTTATGGAAATGCATTATTATACATTTATGATTCCAAAAAGTATCCACTACAACTTATATTACGAGATATTTTAATCCGAGCTCAGATAACTGCAGAGCAATTGAAGGCAGAAGAATCGGATGTTTTATTGGCAGTTTTAATGACTGAAATTGCTGAATCTGTAAAATATGTTATTGTTATAGCTGCATGTTTACCAATTATTATACTGTTTCCTTTTATGGAGAAATATTTTGCTAAAGGAGTAATGATCGGCTCCATTAAAGGTTAGGTGCGACACGAGGTTATTACACTATCGTTAATGATAGTGTTTAAGAAATAAATGTATAAATTCAGTAAAGTTTAAAAAATATTAAAATAAGGAGGCAATAAAATGTTAAAAAAATGTATTAAAAGTTTATCTTTAGTTATCGTAATTCTTTTAGTAATATCTATTATTCCAGGTTGTACTACTAAGGATAAGGATGAGACTAAAGATAAAGAAACATCAAAATTATCTGATACTACTTCAAGTGAAGGTGATGGACGCCCAATGGAAGGGAATCTTTATCTTCAAGGTATTCCAATTGTAAAGGACAAAGAAAACTTTACAATAATGATTTCTTATTCAGCGGGCAATGTAGACACTAATGATTTACCCCTTTACAAAGAAAGAGAAGAAAGAACAAATGTTAAATTAAAGTATAATTTTGTTATGTCAAGTGCATTAAGTGAAAGAAAAGCAACAATGTTTGCAACAGGGGATTTCCCAGATGCTATGGTGAACATATTAAATGCAGATGACATTGTGAGATATTCACCTACTGGAGCATTAGTTTCTGTTGATGAGTATATCGATAAATATATGCCCCGTTTGAAAAAGCTAATGGTGGAGTATCCGGATGTCAGCAGAATGTCAAGAATGCCAGATGGAAAAATGTATGGTTTACCAAGGCTTAATTTTTGGTCAGTATGGCCAGGAGGAGATACCTATATAAATACTACATGGATTGTTAACCAAGAATGGCTTGATACTTTGGGATTAAAAACACCTGAAACTACTGAGGAACTAAAAGAAGTTCTTATGGCCTTCAAAACAAGAGATCCGAATGGTAATGGCAAGCCGGATGAAATTCCATATTCGTTCTGTTATAGTGATAGTCGATCGTTTAGAGAATCCATGTTTGGACCTTTTGGACTAATAGGTCCGGGTAGAAAAGAATATGTTGAGAACGGAAAAGTCTTTTTTGTGGCTACAGATCCAAGATATAAGGATGTTGTTAAATATGTAAGAGATCTTTATACAAATGGACTAATTGATAAAGAAGCCTTTTCATACACAAGGGAACAATTCAGAAGTAAAGGAGTACAAGCTGACCCACCTATATATGGAATGACAAATGGATGGATGGGTGATACAGAAGTAGGTCCGAGAATAAGAACTCCGGATAATCCTGATGCACCATATGTACCTATGCCTCCTGTAGCGGGACCGGATGGTACAAGAATATGGGGTAATGCAATAGAAGGTATACTACCAAATCTATTTGTAATTAGTAATAAGTGTAAATCGCCTGAAATTCTTGCAAGATATGTTGATGAATTGTATTCGGAAGATGAAAGTGTTCAGGAATGCTGGGGTGCATTTGGTGAATGGGTAGAAAAAAGAGACGATGGAACTTATGCACGCAGAGCGACACCTGAAGGACGTAATACTACTGAGTGGATGATGGAAGCTACTTCAAGAATGATGCCATATGCTCTAACAGATGCTCTTGTAGATAGAATGTTTATAAAAAGAGCGGATATGACAATAGAAGACGAAGGAGAAAGGGAAAAGGAAGAGAATTATATTTACGAGGGAAAAGACAGAGAAAACAAATATATTTATGCGAAGGTTTATGCTCCTTATGCTATAAAAGAAGTCTATCCAAGAGTCGTTAGAACTCCTGACGAAGTAGATGAAATTGGTAGATTATATCCACAGATACAGAATTTAATAGAAAAGAAGGAAGTTGAGTGGATGACAGGAGTTGCTGATATAGATGCAGAATATGATGACTTTATTAAACAATTGAAAGAGTATAAAATTGATAGAGTCACAGAACTATATCAAGCTGCATATGACCGTTATATGGGAAAATAAGTAAAGTAAAGAATTAAATATTCCTTTTGCATTGTTTTAAATGCATTTATAGTTTCCCATAGGGTGAATATTTATGTAATAATCACCCTATGGGAATATTTATGATAAAATACCAGAAATGTTCTTACAAAAGACTAATTTTATCGGTATAAATGAATATAGATTTATGTTAAATTATATGGTATTATGGTTATCGAAGTATTAAAATAGAATTAAATGTAGATAATGCACCCATAATGCAAAGAATATTTGACATTAAAAAGAAAGGCGGTCTTTTTATGTATAATTCTGATTGGCACATTCATTCTGAAGCATCCTATGATGCAAGTATACCTGTTGACGAGTTAATAGCTTCGGCAAAAGATATTGGGTTAAAACAATATGGTATTGCAGATCATGCAAATCTTAATATCCCCTCCTTTTGGGAAAACATGTACGAATCAAAGCGCTTATATGAGAAATATCAGTGTGAAGGTTTTTGTTTCGGAGTAGAACTTACACCTATTCCAAAATCATTGTATGATTATTGTGCTAAACATGGCACAAAAGATGGCTACAGCTCTACATTAAATGATAAGCCTTGTGAACTTGAATTTATGCTCACTCTAGAGGATATGGAAAAGCTAGGTATTATGTATAGTGTAGCTGCTGCTCATTCGCCTTTGAATGTAGAGCTTGAACAAGACAAACTAATATGTGAGTGGCATAGACAACAAATGTATATTGCAACTGATCCAAGGGTAGATATTCTGGGACACCCCTGGTGGTTTTGGGGTAATAAAGAATGGCAGGATTCCGAGGGAAGATACCTTGATAAGCCATGGTTTTCTAATTTTGATGTTATACCCCGCTCAATGCATGATGAACTTGCTGCCGCACTTATAGAAAATGATGTTTGCATAGAAGCAAACTTATCAATGATATGTGGAAAATCTTATCCTGAAAACTTCTATCGCAAGTATAGTGAATATTTAAGATATATGTTTGAGAAAGGTGTTAAACTGGTCTTTGGTTCTGATGCGCATAAACCTCCCTATGGTGATCATCGTGAAAGTGTGAAAAATGCATTAGAGGTAGTGGGTTTTAAACCGGAGGACTTTTCTGAGCCGAGAATTCATGATAGGTAAGATTAGGAACACCTCAAATTTCATCAAAAAGTCATTTCATGACTTTTTGGGTAATAACTAAATTATAATATAACTAAATAGGAATATATAAAAAAACAATAGAAAGGACTTGTAAAACATGGAACTAAATTTAAAAGGTAAAGTGGCTATAGTAACAGGTGTTAGCGGAACTAAAGGTGTTATGGGGGTTGGTGCAGCCGTAACAAAAGTTTTTGCCCAAGAAGGCATTAATGTAGTAGCTAATTATATTGTTGATGGAGA
Organism: uncultured Clostridiaceae bacterium; assembly: GCA_964515895.1. Lineage (GTDB taxonomy): Bacteria > Bacillota > Clostridia > Acetivibrionales > DUMC01 > CAZEYH01. Next base: position 8,511 of record CAZEYH010000082.1, read on the forward strand.
TGATGTATCAAATTATGTAGAAGAACAAAATAAAAAATATGGCACAAAGTGCATGGCTATATATGGAGATATAAGCAAAACTAAAGACATTGACAATATAATTGAAAAAGCAATTGATACATATGGAAAAATAGACATACTTGTTAATAACGCTGCAATTTTACCCGTAACAAAAATTATTGATATGCCTGATGAAGAGTGGGAGAGAGTTATTAATATTAATCTTAACGGTACATTCTTTTTCTGTAAAAGATTTGCAAAAAAACTTATAGAATTAGAGAGACCGGGCAAAATAGTCAATATTTCTTCTAAATCAGGATTTTTCGTAAATTCTCCGGGACGTTCACATTATGCTACGTCAAAAGGAGCAATGATTACTCTGACTAAAGCATTGGCACGAGAATTTACAAAACATGGGATTATTGTTAACGGAATAGCTCCGGGCATATTAAGAACCCCACTTAACGATGAGTTGCTTGAAGATAAGGAAGTTGAGAAGAATTATCTAAAGAGGATACCTTTGGGAAGGTTAACGGATCCTATGGAGATTGCAAATATAGTATCTTTTTTGGCATCAGATAAATCTGAATCCATAGTTGGAACTACTATTGATGCAACAGGTGGAATGCTTATTT
>CAZEYH010000083.1:0-9144 GCA_964515895.1 uncultured Clostridiaceae bacterium
AAGACAGAAACACACTAAAGAAATTATGTCCTGCTAAACAATATGGGCTAAAATGACAATAAAATATGGCATCGCATTATGTGTAATGCTAGCGATGGCGGTAGGCAGGATTAAGGAAATATTGAAATCAGATAACCAAGTATTAATTTTATACTATTTAAAGAATAGAATATTTGAAAAACAAGATATTGATATATTAAAGGAAAAGGATGATGAAATGTATTGTTTTCAAAACTATCACTTAATTTTGTATTGCCCTGAACTACAAACTGATATAGAAAATAGCATTGATAGGTATTTAATCCCTACATATGCAACGAAGGCTAAACAAAATCAGTCATATATGAAGTTCTATAAAGAGAATTTAGATTTGGGTAATTCAATAATTAGGGATATAGATGGTGCTTATACTGAAATTAAAAACTACTTAAAACTAAAGGTAGAGGAAAGTAAAGCGGCTTTTGAAGCATTACAAGAAGAAGATGAATACTAGGATATATTAAATATAGATAAAACAATTGCACATTTTTGTAAAATATTAGTCTATAATATAGATCAATGATAGGTGTTTAGTTTTTGGAATTCGTATATTTCATGGAATAGGACAACCAACCCCGTTAATATATTTAAATAGGGGGGATTGTACATGAAATGTAATAAAGTGGATCTAGTTAAAGATGAAGTTAGTGAGGTTATCGTGAACACTAAAAATATACTGGTTGATTTTGGAGATAGAATAAAACTTGAACAAGCTGAATTGCCTAAAATTGCTACGATTAAAAAACAGCTTAACAATGTTAAAAAAGAATTAGATAAAATAAATCTTATAGTGAACAATATTTGTATTTTATATGAAGAATTTGAAGGCTATTTAAAGGAACAGCAGGAAGAATTAGAAGCTAACAATATTGTTTTAGTAAGTAGCAATAAAGAGCAATTGATATTGCTTATTGATAAAAACTTACCAGATGGAATGGGCATTAGAAGATTAGAAGATATTGAAGATACATGGAAAATTATTTATTCTATTGCTGAAAAGGAAAACTTTATTAATAAGAAGAGAAAATTAGAAAGGATACCTTTTTATAAAAAAGAAGAAAAAGTCATTGGTGAAATGATACTAATAGAATCTCACGATAATTTATTATTAACAATTAAAATGGAAGATGAAGCAAACTACCATGAATTTCGAATAGATAATTCTTTGAAAATATATCCGGTAATTAATCATATTAATACAAGATATAATTATAAGGATAAACAAGCATTAGAATATTAAGTATTCCGAAGTATTGAAAAAATTAGATATTGTGATACCCTTGAGTCCGGGGTATTTTTACCCTAAAAGTGTGTTTTTGCGTTTGCGGAAACATGTCGAAAGGTAAGAAAATGTACGTAGGGTTGAGTGGACAGTATAGATAACAATCGTTGTCCATAAAAAAATTATAAAAAAATACTTGACATTTGAGCATTAACTATATACAATAATGCTTGTCGGTTGTTTATGGCCCATTAGTCAAGCGGTTAAGACATCGCCCTTTCACGGCGGTAACAGGGGTTCGAGTCCCCTATGGGTCACCAGGTTAGCAATATATGCTGGTGTAGCTCAGTTGGTAGAGCAGCTGACTTGTAATCAGCAGGTCGGGGGTTCAAATCCGTCCACCAGCTCCAAACAAAACCCGTTAGCTTAAAAGGCTAGCGGGTTTTTACATTTTCAAAGACATAACAATTTTTATTAAATTGACTACTATTTGACTACTATTAGTGCAAACCTGTAGTCCTTTTTCCCACTGCTTGTCCGTCATGTTAGCAGGACGCTTTACTGTTTTTGTTTCACTTAGCTTTTTTACCGCTTATATCATACTCGTTTGAAACAGTTATTTGGTATGAGTTTTTTCCTCTTTTTCTTATCGATGCCATGTTATCACACCTTATTTAATATTTCTTTTTTGATCGCCTTTTATAACTCTTATTTCAACTTCCTGATTAGACTGCATTTCAGAGCACATCTTAGTCATAAATTCAAACAGTTTACCGTTTCCCATAATCATACTCCTTTCTCATATTTGTTATATATTATGCATATGTTTTTACAAGGCATTACTTAATATACTATAGCTTAGGCTTTCTTCTGAGATATATAAGACTTTGGATATTTGTTCAATTGTATAATCTTTGAATTCAACAGGATCTATTTCAAAATTTTACAAATACAACGCAAAATAATTAGCTTGTTTTTCTAACTTCCCCTTGCTTAGCAAGTCTTTATTAAATGCAGCATAATGCAACTCGATGTGTAATATGGCATGTCCTAATTCATGTGCTAAAACAAACTTTTCATACTTGTATGGACGGTCATCCCGAATAAATACTTCTTCAATGTTTGAGTAGTTTCTAATATAGAGTGCATCGTTTCCTTGTAATACAGTGGCATTTTTATTAACTCTTTATATCACTTCACAATATTCTTTTACAGAATTAATACATGATTTTTACTAGCTTTTCAAATTTTTCAACATTGATTATGCTAGAACAAAGTAATTGAATGTTTAAGCCTGATTCTGAACTTATTTTAATTGTCTATAATTACTACTGGCAATTTTTTATTATACTTAAACCTTCGGTCGGGTGAACCATCCCTATTTACTTTTTCTAAAGTATAATAGATGATTATGGTATCTTTAGGAACACTACGTGATTCAATAAAAGCAGTACTTTCAGTACTTATGTGCATATCTTGATAATTTATTGCACCTACTTTTAAACCGTAAGTGTCAAATAACCCCCACCTTGTCAAGGCGGGGTCTGGGTTGTTTATTTTTTATCATTAATTAATCTAGCATAATATTACCATATAATAATCAATAATCGAAACTATTATATATATATTAATAGTTTCGATTATTATTGTAACCTAAAAAGAATTTGTTTCATAATATGAAATGTAAATATAATATGTAAATATAATATGTATATGTGGAAATGACAAGGAGGCATTTTATATGTATGAGTATGAATGGAATTGTATGCCGTATATGAATACCTATATGCAGATGATGGATATGCCTAATTACTGTTACCCAATGGCCACAATGCCGGAACAACAGTTGGAAAGCATGTATCCCAAGGTTTACATTATAATCTTCCCTGTTGTGCAACGTCATTGTGATATGATGGATATGCAATATGGAATGATGTATGTTCCTACTTGTGAGCAGTTAGATTCTATGACTGAGAGCATAGTTAAGATAGTATCACAGGATGTTGAAATGACAATTACTAAAGGAGAAAGGGAAGAGGAGAGGCAGCTAGGGCTTGGAGGAAGGCGCTTACTACGTGATTTAGTGACAATTCTTCTTTTAAGAGAGCTTATTCGAAGGAGACGCCCATATGGATATGCCGGATATTATGAATATCCTGGTGGAGGTTATGGCAGTTATCCGGGAGGATACCCAATTTACTAGTTTTTATATATTAGCTTTCTGCAAATGCAAATATAGATAAATTGCGAAGGCCTGTTTGCAAAAAAAATAAAGATAGCAACAGGCTTTTCTATTATTTTTTTATCATCATAAATTTAAAAATGTATGTTTATAAAAAAGTGTGAAATACTTTATTATATCCTCTAAAAAACGAGTGGGGGTATAACTTTGAAAGTATTGGCAATAATTCCTGCATACAATGAGGAAAAATCTGTAGCAGATGTAATAGGTCAAATTAAGTTAAATCTGCCGGAAGTTGATATTATTGTAGTAAATGATGGTTCAAGTGATACTACGCCTGAAAAAGCTGTTGCAGCAGGTGCAAGGGTTATAAATCTGCCTTTTAACCTTGGTATAGGTGGTGCTATGCAGACAGGTTACCTTTATGCTAAAAATAATAACTACGATATTGCAATACAAGTAGATGGGGACGGACAACACAATCCTATATACATATATAATCTCATGGAACCGGTAATACAAGGAACGGCTGATATGGTAATAGGATCTAGGTTTATAAGAGAAACATTTTACAAGCCTTCTACAGCAAGGAAAGCTGGAATAATATTCTTTTCATCATTAGTCAGATTCCTTACCAATCAGAAAGTTAAAGATACAACCTCAGGCTTTAGAGTAGTAAATAAAGAAATAATCCATTATTTTTCGAATTATTATCCAACTGATTATCCTGAAGTTGATGTTCTTATAAAACTTTATAGAAAAGGATTTAGAGTTATTGAAATGCCTGTAGAAATGAAGCAAAGAAGGACGGGGAAATCGTCTATTACGCCCTTACGTTCTATTTATTATATGGTGAAGGTTACAATATCACTATTAATAGGAGCATTAAAAATTATAGAAGAATAAAGTGAGAGAATAAAGGGGAAGAATAAGGAGGAGTTAAACATATATACACAATAAGATATTTCTAATTGGATTTGAGTGACTATGCCTATTAATGTTTATACTATTTCAATAATATTTAGCCTAGCATTTCTTTTTACTGTAGTAGAACTAGTAAGAAAAGCAAGGCTTCAAGAGAAATATTCAATATTATGGATATTTATGAGCATTGTATTGCTATTATTGTCATCTACTCCGACAATAATAAATAAATTAGCTAAATGGCTTGATATAAAGAATCCCCCATCATTTCTGTTCCTTTTTGGACTTGTCTACCTGCTTGTTTACAACTTGCATCTTACTATTGTTGTATCAAAGCAGTCTGAAAAAATAACCAGACTTACACAAGAAATAGCACTCATTAAGAATAAGATAGCATTCATTAAAGAAGAAAAAGAAAAAGATGAAAGAGAGTAAAATATGTTTTTCAGTAGTAGAAAATATTTTATTGGCATAGTAAAATGATATAATAAATATAGGTAGTTCACAACCAACTATAAAAATGATAAAGAGGCTGACTAACAGTTAAAAAACATTAAAAATCACCATAAAACCTTCTTGAATTATATTAATGTTTGTGGTACAATATAATCATGAGGAGGTGAAAACGTGAGATATTATATGATAGGTGAATTTTCAAAACTAATAGGCAAAACACCACAAACATTAAGAAATTGGGATAAAGAAGGTATTTTAAAGCCACATCATGTTACAGCTAGTGGATATAGATATTATTCACAAGAACAACTTAATCATTTTTTAGGTATCAAAGGTCAAAAACAAGTAGATAGAAAAGTAATAGGCTATTGCAGAGTTAGTTCTCACAAACAAAAAGATGATTTAGAAAGGCAAATTGAAAATGTTAGAACTTATATGATTGCTAGAGGTTATCAATTTGAAATTATACAAGACATAGGAAGCGGAGTTAACTATAATAATGAAGGATTAAATCAACTAATAGATATGATAACTAACGGAGAAGTTGAAAAAATAGTAATTTTATATAAGGATAGATTGGTTAGATTTGGGTATGAACTTATAGAGAACTTATGTAATAAATATGGAACTACAATTGAAATTATAGACAATACAGAAAAGATGGAAGAACAAGAGTTAGTTGAGGATATGATACAAATAATAACTGTATTTAGTTGCAAGCTTCAAGGTAAAAGAGCTCATAAAGCCAAAGAAATGATAAAGGAGTTGGCTAAAAATGATTAGGGGTATCAAAGTACAGCTGAAACCAAATAATAAGCAAAAAACTAAATTATTTCAATCAGCAGGGGTAGCTAGATTTGCATATAACTGGACTTTAAATGAGCAAATAGAAAACCATAAATAAAACTAAAAAAATAACCAGATTAGAGAAAAGAAAAAAAGACTACAAAGAAAAATATCAAGAAAATATGAAATGAAATAAACCTAAAACGAAAGGTGGTGAATACCGTTACGAGAAAACTAAAAATATTATAAAACAAGAAGATTAGCTTAAGAAGTTAAATTTAAGGCTTACAAATATTCGTCACAACTACTCTCATCAAACAACTACTGAAATAATAAAGCGAAAACCAAGCTTTATTGTTGTAGAAGATTTAAACGTAAAAGGTATGATGAAGAATAAGCATTTATCTAAGGCGATACAAGAACAACGTTTATATGAATTCTATAGACAATTACAATATAAATCGCAATGGAACAATATAGAATTTATAGCAGCAGACAAATCTTTTCCTAGCAGCAAAACTTGTAGTAAATGCGGTTCATATAAAAAGGATTTATAATTAAGCAATAGGGAATATATCTGCAGCAATTGTGGCTTTGTATTAGATAGAGACTATAATGCCAGTTTAAATCTTAGGAACTATAGTCAATCAATAATTAATCACTAAAAAGATATTATTGACATGTACCCATACGTTAGTGGGGAATTTAAGCCTTCGAGTGCTAGACCACTTGAGTAGGTTTAGTCCGAAAAAGAGCACGATGAAATAGAAATGAAACATAAACTTTCATAGCTTGTTTATAAGGTTTTATAAGTTTTCAGTAACGGTTTTCAATCCAATAATTAAAACTTGTAAACTTGAAAAATCAGATTGTAAAGGTGGCAAGTAATATGCAAAGAGTTAAAATTATTAAAAAAGAATACAAAGGCTGGAAAAATTGTATTGAAATATCCAATGGTATAGTAGATCTTATAGCTACTACAGATGTAGGACCGAGAATAATTCGTTTTGGTTTTATTGGGCAAGAAAATGAATTTTGTGAAGTTGAAAGTCAGATAGGTACAACCGGAGGTGATGAATGGAATATTTTCGGAGGGCATAGGTTATGGCATAGTCCGGAGCATATGCCTCGCAGCTATGAACCGGATAATTCAAAGATAGAATATTGGGAAATAGAAAATGGTATTACACTTAGTCAACCTATAGAGCCATGGGCACAAATTAAGAAAGAAATAGAAGTTACTCTTTCTTCTAATAAAGCTGAAGTTAGGCTACTTCATAGGCTCATAAACAAAGGTGCATGGCCAATTAGACTTGCAGTTTGGGCACTTACGGTTATGGCCCCTGGAGGAAAGGAGATAATTCCCCAAGTGACCAAAGATACCGGTTTATTACCCAATAGGATGATATCCCTTTGGCCATATACAAAGCTCAATGATCATAGGGTATGCTGGGGAGAAAAGTATATAACATTGTTACATGACTCAAATGATAAAGAAGCATTTAAAATAGGTATGCCTAATGAAGATGGTTGGGTGGCATATGTCAACCACGGTCATCTTTTTATTAAGCAATTTCAGCATGTAAAGGGAGCATTATATCCGGACTTTGGAGCATCTTCATTTGAAACCTATACATGCGATTATATGACAGAAATAGAAAGCTTAAGTCCTCTAGTTTTGTTAGAACCGGATGAATCATTAGAACATATAGAAATATGGAACCTCTATAATAATGTTAAGGTACCAGAAAATGAAGAGGAAATAGATGATATAATTTTACCCTACATTAAAAGAATATAGTAATTGGCATAATATGTCCTGGGCTTTGTGAAGATGAAATTATAAGAAAATCAGACAAAGAGTCAGATAAGGAATTAGTAATATTAAAGCTTGAGAGAAATGGTTAAACAAAATATGAACGAAAACTTTATAGAAAACTTAAAATCTAAAATCCATAGTATACTTTACAGCTTTTTAAAACCTGATACTCTGCATCAGTTTATCAGATATGCAACAACAGGTGGTATTTCTTTTGGTATAGAATATACTACATTTTACATATTATTCAATGTAGTTGGATTGTGGTATGTCTGGTCAAACTCAATAGCCATGACCTTTGCTTTTTGTATTAGCTTTACTTTGAACAGGTTTTGGTCTTTTAAATCTAAAGGAAATGGTTTTAAGCAGTTTATAATGTATGGTACTTTATTCCTGATAAATCTATTTGTATCAAATGTGATTATGTTGTTATTTACAGATGTGCTAGGTATAAAGCCCCTTCTATCAAAACTTATTGCTGTAGGAATAATTGTATGCTGGAATTTCGTTATCAATAAAAAAGTGATTTTCAAGTAGATTAGGTCAGATATAGACTGATTTACAAAAACTACAGGAGCTTACAAAAGCTTATCCGAAAGCACGTGACTTTAGTTAGCCACCGGGATGAAGATTTAACTATTAATAATGACTAACTTCAATAATAAAAAATAGATAAAAAAAGAAGAACCATGATATCATGGTTCTTCTTTTTGGTGGAGGGAGATGGATTCGAACCATCGAAGTCGATGACAACAGATTTACAGTCTGCTCCCTTTGGCCTCTCGGGAACCCCTCCAAAAAGTATTAAGTTAAGCACATATAATAAAATACACTGTTTTTTCTCTTTTGTCAATACCTTTTTCAAAATACTTTATTTATTATGCTTTTTAAATATTAAATATTTTCCATATCTACAAGCTCGTAACCCGCATCATCTATGGCAAACCTGAATTCCTCTTCACTAATATTCCTACTTAATTCAACTTCTGCTGACATATCCTCTAGATCTACCATTACCGATTCCACACCGGGTATTTCTTCCAATGCTTCAGTTACATGGTTTAAACAATGTCTACATGACATACCTTCAATAATCAGCTTCTTTTTCATTCCGGATTCCTCCCTTATTCACAAATAATATTGAAAATATAAATATTATTATAAAAAACAGCTTAATATTTATTATATCCAATTTTAGTAATATAATAACAATATTTATACTATAGTTTTGCATTATTTAGCTGCTTTTTAATTATTTCTACTCTATTTCCTCTACTTCTACGTTTTTTACTTCATTATATTTAATAAAGGTATTTCCCCATTTTCCAACATAGTCTCCTGTAGCCCATTCTGCCATTACTACTGTATCACCTGTATCGAGTCTTATTTTCCCCGAAGGTAAACTTGATAGTTTACCTTCAGTTATTGTATATATTAAAAGTGAATCTCTTGTTAATACAATTGCTATATCATTGTCTGGAGATATATATGCATCTACTGTTTGAGGTATCTTATCTTTAATATATGTCCAGGGTATATGTAAATCATCATAAGCTACCATTTTTAAAGGGGGAATCAGATTTATATAGTAATCTTGATAAGAAACTATACTGTTATTTTCAAAGTCTACCCTTCCTTTAAAGAACCAATGTCCGGCTTTTCTAAATAATGCAAAATTTTCTTCCAGGTTTTTTTCATCAATATGTGAAAAATTCT
>CAZEYH010000084.1:0-9115 GCA_964515895.1 uncultured Clostridiaceae bacterium
TTTTTGATACCTTTATTTTCTAATACATTACTCATAGCCCACCTAACACCAAGTTTATCTAACCTATCAAGTTCATCAAAAAGTTTATGGTCGTCGTCTAATCCCCAACCCCCAAACGCTCTACTTTCATTATATATCGCCATTGTGTTTGCGTAAGGCGGGTCTAAATAAATAAATTGCCTTTTATTTTCTTTTATGTTTTCTAATATTTCAAAAGCATCTTTGTTTTGAATATCAACACTTTTATTTTTCATACTGTTATAAAACAATTCTATGTTTATATCGTGTTCACCAAACAAGAAACATCTATTACCAAAAGGCATATTAAACTCGTTTTTACTATTAAATCTTATCAAGTTGCTAAAACTAAAATAAGTTAATGTGTATAAATCTAAATAATTTTTCTCTTTTTGTTTGTTATAAAACTTTCTATAATTTAAGTAGTTTCTTTTATATTTTGAATATTCATTGTCATTTTTTTTCGCACTTTTTTGTGGCAAATCAAACTCTCTCATACGATATTTAATATGGTTTATTATTTCTTTTGGTGGAGTTTCAACTAACATTTTGAATAAGTTTGTTATGTTATGGTTTAGTTCATTATATATTATTTTTTCATAAGGAACATTTACGCTAACAACCCCACTCCCACCAAATAAGTCAATAAACTCGTCCACCGTTTCTTTTTTAGGAAAGTAAGTCAATAGGTTGTCTAACAATTTATATTTATTGCCCATATAAAATATAGGACTTTTAATTCTATTACTCATTCATTTCTTTTTCCTTTCTTTTACCTTTAATGGACTTATCCTAATAGTCCTTTTATAAACTCATCTAATTCCTCTACGCTCTCATCAACATCAAGGCTTCCATCTTCTAATTGTTTAGGTTGTTTTTTAGCACCTGATTGATATAATGGACATTCCTTTTTAGCCTTACAAAACATACAGTGTCTACCTTTAACATATTTTCCCTCGCCGTTCCATGCCAATATCGCTTTTTCCTTTACCATCTCGCCCCATCTTAATAGTTCAGCAATAGTTAATGTTTCGCTTGTATAGCCGTTTTTAACTCTAGGTTGTGCAATATGTATCTCAATAGTCTTAAAGTCGTGTGTGTCTTTATATTTTTGGTAGATAGCAAGTGCATATAATCTACTTTGTGTATTATTTTTAGCAACAACTCTAACACCTTGACCATATTTGAAGTCAATAACTATAATCTTATTAGGGGTTAAAATAGTAATATCAACAGTTCCAAAACCCTCTGGAACAAAATCATCATAAGGTAGTTTACGTTCAAAAAATATTTCCCATTTACGCTCATTAGCAACAATAACAGCGATATAATTTAATACCTCAACAAGATGTTTTTTCATATCTTTAGGAATATTAGGTGTCTTATCAGGTAAGTCAAAATATTGTCTTAATAAATACTCTAAATGTGTATGTGCTATTGTTCCCTCTTGTGCATAAACTGATGGTTTACTAGGGTTTCTTTTTTCAATAGCCTCTTCTAATCTTGCTGATACCGTGCAATTAAGCCATCTACTGCTACTACTTGCTGATAACAATGCGTGTTCGGTTATAGACATTACCTCGTTTATATCTCTTACTGGATATTTATAAATACTCATCTTCTATTTCTACCTCCCCTTTTTTAAGTGTTCCTGTTCCATATACCATCTCTAGTTTGTGGACTAATATTTGAGTTTTTTCTATCTTTGAATTTCTATCATCCGTATAACCTAAACTGACTTTACCTAACACATTAACTACTTGATTTTTAATTAGGTATTTACTAACATTATCAGCATCAGTTCCAAAAGCGATACAAGTAAATCTTTGGCTCTTGTGTCTCATTCTTTTACCGTGTATACCAAAGTCATTAACCATTAGTCTAAACTCTATATAACGGCTTTCTAACCCCTCGTTTTGCAATTTACCAATATACTGAACTCTACCACTTAAAAATACTTGGTTCATTTTACCGTATAGCCAATGTTTTGTTCAGTTAGGAACGCTATTAATAACTCTTTTTGGCTATCTCCTACTTTAATAGTAAATGTAGTGATATTTTCACGATAAGGGTGTTTAATTTCATTGATTTTAGTAGTCAAATACTTTGATGCACGTTCAAGTTCTTTTTCAATTAACATAGATTGCTCTTTCCCCATTAAGAACGGTTCTAAAACTACCTTTTCTCTATCAAGTCTTTCATCTTTAAGGGTTTTAACGAACTTGTTAATTACTGTTCTAGTTGTTTGAATTTCTTTAAGTTTCGCTGGTGTAATGTTCACTTTTTCAATATATTTTCTAAGGGCAATTACCTTGTTATAGTTGTCATCAAAGTTAACTATTTTATATTCAGCATCAAGGTCAATATTAAACTTGGATAAGTCAACAATTGATTTTTCATCAACTTTACTCATCTGTAATCACTCCATCTAAAAACTCTCCATATATTTCTGCTTGTCTTTTTTTATCCGCTTTTTCTTTATCTTCTCCAACACCTAATAGTTTTAATACCTCTTGAAGTTGTGTTTTATTTAGTTCACTAATAGCACAATTATATTTCTTGTCTACTGACCTGCTAACATCAGCAACAGTCCATTTTGTGTCTTTAATCGCTTCTAGAATAACCTTTACATTGTTGTCGTTTTGCTCAACTTCGGCTTTTGCTTTTTTAGTTGTTTTAGTTGTTTTTTTCTCGCTAGCAGTTGATGTTATCGTAGATGAGGAGGGATTAATGGAAGACAATCCAAGTGATGCTCTTGGTGTTAATTTTTTATCTACGCTTCCATCTCGGTCTGGGTCTTCACCAGTTGAGATTTTATAGCCTTTCATTAAAGCATATTTATCTCCGTAAGTCATTGCTTTCCCAAAGCCTTTATCACCGCTGTCAATACCACTTGAGTAAGATTTTACCAAGATATAATCTTCTTTATCTTCTACTCTTTCAAAACGGTATACAACTTCAAGTTCACTATAGTAAATGTTTCTAGAGCCGTATGTAGTTTCCTCAACCAATATTTCTCTATGGATAATATCTCTATCAACTGGATAACTTCTAACTCCGTATTTGAACTCTAAAGGTTTAACCGCTTCTAATACATCAACTTCTCCTACTGCTTTATAGCCACCCTTTGGTAATTTAACATCAAGGTTTTTAGCAACGAACCCCATTTCGTAGGTAATTAAATTCATACGTTCAGCAAGTGTTAAACTCTTAAATAATTTTTTGTTTTCTAAATATTGTTCTAATAATGTTTTTGTTTCTTTTTCAGCCATTGTTTATTCTCCTCCTTAAAATGGTAAATCTTCATCTTTTTCTAATTCGCTGTGAACTTTTGTTTCTTTTTCAGCCGTTGTCTCTTGTCTTTCAAAATAAATCTCAACATCTCTAACTATAATCTGATGGTGTCTTTTCCCATTGAACTCATAAATATCAAACTGTCCTTGAACTGTAATTTGACTACCTTTAGATGCATATTTACTTATATATTCAGCCGTTCTACCAAAAGATACGCAGTTAATAAATAATGTTTCTTCATAATTGCTTGGTCTTTGTGTCGCTAAACTAAATGTTAAAAAACCATCGCCTTTTTGTGTTGCTCTTAATTCTAAATCGTGTGTAATTCTTCCACTAATTGTTAATGTGTTTACTGCCATTTCTTTTCCTCCTTTTAATCTCATTTGATAATTTTGTTGTTAATTCTAATAATTGTAAATCGTTCATATTTTCTAACTCTTGTTTTGCTATTTCAAATATGTTATGTGTCTCTTGATTAATATCTGCCCTTGTAGTGTCTAAAAACATTGATGCAGTTAATACTAAATCTTTTGATGCATCGTATAGACTGTAATATAAATATTTTTTATCTACTCCACTAGTTAGTAAATACTCAAAATCACAATAAATAATCGCATGTTTTAATACTTGTCTAAATATACTTTTATGTGTATTAACTTCTTTTGACATAATCATAAAACTCCTTGTTATAAATCCTTGCTTCACATTTTTCACATATATAGTTAATTTTTTCTTTGTGTATATAATGGTTATCAGTTTTTGTTCTTATTACTGTTTTACAAACTGTGCAAACTCTATGTGTATCAAATCTCTCTTTGGCTTGCCAAACTAACACCGTATCATCATCAACTTTTATGTTTTCAAAAATGTTAAGTGCGTTGTGGTAATAATCTCTACCCTTTAAGCCTGAATACTGTTTCTTTATATAGTCGCTAGTAAATAAGTGATTGTCTTTATGCTTTCTAACAAACTCTTCCATCTCTTCTATGGTCTTTTTATTTGCTATCTCCCTTGACATTAGGTAGCATCCTTTTTTTAACAATCTTCTTAATGCACTATAATAACTACGCTCTCTACCACTTTTTCTAAAAACTTTTTTCTCTCCTATGTATGCTTCAAAATACCCATAATACATAGCAAACTCCAACGCTGTAGAATAAAGTAATATCTCTTCAGGTCTAAAGTCTCTAACACTTAAATCTCTTCCTTTAATCATATTTCTCAACCGCATCTAACGTTGATTTCATAACCCCTCTAAACCTACCATTTACCTCTTTTTCTATTGCTTCCTTGATAACTATCAACTCTAATGTTGTAAGGTTCTTTAAGGCTTGAAACAAGGTGCTAGATAGAGTATTGATAACAATCTTTATAGGGTCTAATGTATCTTTAGTTAAATCAATGTTTTTGCCATCAAAATTAAAGGCGTATGATAGTTTTTCTAGTGTTTTATCTTCTGGTTTGATTTCAGCATCTTCATATGATTTAAGTGTTCTAACAGGAATACCAGTCATCGTTGATAGCATCGACAGCGATATACCATAATGTTCTCTTAACCTTTTAATATTGCTTCCAATAATTTCTTTTTCACTTTTCACGGTCTCACCTCCTTTTTATAAAATCATACAAACTGCGGACTTATAGATTAAAAAAAATATCATAATCTACTCCATGCCCTGCTTCATTTAATAACTCAATTATTTTTTCCATATCTTTTTGTGTTAAAGTTTCATTATTTAATTTGCGTGATAGCGTTGATTTTGCTATGTTTAACGCTTTTGCCAATTCATCATGCTTGATATTGTGTAAAAATAAATGAGCCTTTAATTTCCTATTCGCACTCATAGTCTCCCCCCTTTCACTTACAAATATATCAAACTGCGGTATTCTAGTCAATTAAAACGATATCAATTTCAAAATATTAGATTTCAAATGTGAAAATATGGGTTTTATTATTGCTATTCAACTTGACTTGTGATAAACCTTTAGCAAGATAGGCACTCTTACATAACTATGATGTATAAAAAAAGGGCTACCACCGAAAGTCTTACAAATGCAAGTAGGACATTCAAGTATTGCGATAACCCTTGATATTTACACTCAACTAGACAATCAATATAATCACAAGATAATAAAAGACTTGCTAGATACCTAATTGTTTTTTAAGTGTGTTCATATAATTAAAATTTGTTTTTTGTTTAGGTGCATCAAAAGATTTATAAACTGGTGCTTTTTTCTTTACCTCTTTTAGTTCTACCTTATAACCCAAATACTCCATTATCTTTTTCTTTTGATAATCAGTTAGATTTAATGTGTTTAGATAATTAATAACCTTTTCTTTCTTAGTAGATGTATTATCACTTTGTAATTCACTTACTTTAGCAACTATTACTGATAACGTAGATATATCTATTGATTTTAATATCTCTCTGGTTTTGGCGACTGTATCTCCATAGAAGACTGTATCTTTAGCAAGGTTGTAATAATAGTTAGACATTGTATTAAGTGCTTTTTGTTTTTCCTTATCACTTAAGTTTCTAAATATAGCAAGATTAATCATTTTAGAACTATTATCTTCAAAGCCTTTATATACTTCTTTCATCTCATATTTATCAGCAATGCTAACATCTTTAACCTCTCCATTATAACTAATCTTTTGTGTTGTAATAACTTTAGGGAAGAATTGATATCCACCTTTATTTAACCTTAGAACCTCATCTCGAAGACTAGGGTTTTTTATTACTTTGCTACTTACAGCAGTAGCCATTCTATCATTATCTTGACCAATATATTTCATATAATCACTACGATAAAACTTTTCTTCAAACCAACTATCAAAAGTATAGCCAGCCTCACCGCTAACAGTGTGTAAAAAGCCTCTAGCGTATGTTCTCATATTTCTTACAGGCATACCTAATACAGTTCCTATATCTATAAAAGCATCCATTAATTGTTTCCTTTGTTTAGGTTCAAAACCGCCTTTTCCAGTTAAATAATGTTCACCTAACTTATAAATATTTGTCATAGCATTAGCAACTCTATTAAGGGATTGTGTATCAATAGTCCCAATTGCAAAATTACTATTAAAGGCATTAACTATCTCTTTAACTAAAGGGAATAACCCTATAATTTCACCTGCTAATTCTTCTGCATACATTTGTAAATAAGTTGTTTCATCATCTAAATCACTCTTGTAATGATTAAATGCTCTCCAGAACGTTTGAACAAAAGCAAGGAATAACATTTGTGCTGTAATAGATGCCGTAATATTAATACCGTTTTTAATTTCCGATTTATGTAAGTCATTATATTTAGTTCTTTGTTCTTCGGTTAAGTTCGTATCATTTGCTAACGCTTCATATTTAGCCCTATTATCAATGTTAGTTTTCATTTGAGATAGTATTGCAAACTGCTCACTCATAAATACTGTATATAATTGTGTTAGTTCACTGCGTGTTCTAGTGATTTGTGGTCTTAATGCAGGATGCCAGTTCGCTTGTGTTCTCATAAGGTTTTCTTCAGTAAATTTAACAGCCTTTTCTATATCTCCATCAAACATTTCTAAAGCACTTCTATATGTTGCTAAAACAATTCTACCATCTACATATTGAATACCATTTGTTAAGAAACTAGCAAAACGACTAAACTTTGTGTTTCTTTCTTGTCTTCTTACCTCACCAATAATTAGTCCACCATTGGTAATTCTATCGTATAATACAGGGCTATGCTCTCTAATTTGCTCTACAATCGCTTTAGTTTCTTCAGTTGATATAAAACTCTTAAAGAAGTTCATAAGCACTTGTGGGACATTATAACCACTTTGTCCTGATGCTATTAAAGATGTAAATTGAGTAAATATAATTCTAGGGTTAAGTCCAAATGTTGCTGTAATATAATTACTTCTTAATTTTTTGACCCATCTATTTATTGTGTCATTATCAGCGTGTGAGCCATAAGTTTTAACATCATCAAAATATCTAGTTAACCATTTATCAAAACGATTACTTATATCATACATTTCATTTTTAATATTGGCTCTTGTTTTAGTTAAATTACCATTTTCATCATAGATATCAACTTTAGCATTATATACTCTATTAATCTTATATAGAGGTAAATACCACGCTTTCCAACTTGCATACTGTTTAATATAACTATTCATCATATCTAAAACATCCGTAATAAATATTCTTTGGTCTGCGTTCATTGTTAAAGGCTTTAAGAACCACGCACTACCCTTATCAAAGTTATAAGATTTAGGTTTAGCAAGTCCTAAGTTAGTATTTAAGTCCGCATCATCTACATAAACAGGGAAGTAATTATCCTCACTTATGAACGGAACTCCTAATCTTTCCATATACGCTTCATTAGTCATACCAGCAAAATTATCAAACACTTTTCTTAACGCTTCCATAAACTTAATATCGGCTTCACTTAGGTTTTGTTCTATTTGATTTAATATATTTTCATTTATAATTATTTGCTTTTTGTTTCTTAATGCTTTTCTAGTTTCCTTGAATTTTGTTTTATCATAATCAGCAACTGATAACTTACCATAGTCGCCGTGTTCATTAAACAGTTTTCCTTGTTTCTTTAAGGCTTTTCTATATTCTCTAACCTCTTGTGAGTTGCTTTGAGCGTGAACTAGTTTTCCATTAATGTAATGGTATCCTAAAACGTGCTTTCTAGTTGCTTCTCTCTTCCAAGTCATTAGTAAATATATCCACTGTGTTCGTGGTAGTTCTACTTTTAAGTCTCCATCAGCAATAGTAATCTTATCAAACCTTTTATCACTCCATTTATTAAACTCACGCTCTAACCGTTTAAGTCTTCTTCGTTCAGCCACAGGGTCATTTAGTTTGTTTCCATCATCTAAAAAGTAAGATAAAATATCATTGGCATCATTTTTAATAGCAATCTCTTCACTAACAGCCTTAAAACTCTCTTCCCACATCTGCCATACAATGCTATCTCTTCCCATTGAAAAAGTATCAAAAACATTAATAGGTGATTTAACACTATACGCAAAATCTCGCCACTGTTGTCTATTTTCCTTGCTGTTTCTCATTATCTCAATTTCCCCAACACCTTGATTAACAATGTCTGCAACGGTTCTAGACTGCATATTTCCAAACTCAAACTCTACTTCTATTTGTGTTCGCTTAATTAAAGTGCTTAACATATCTTGAACGTGTTTCATCTCTTGTGTAGTTAATACAGCATCGCTATCTTTTCTACTTGCAAGTTCATATAATGTCTTTTCAATTTCAGTAATCGTATCTAAATCAGGACTATAAAGTCTAATTAAAGGTCTTTTAACAAGAGTTTCGACACCATCAATCTCTACAGGTATATCAACTTCCATTAGTAAATTAGATGCTTGATTTCGTATGTTTTTAGCGTTTAACCTTTTAGTTCCAGTCTTCTTATCGTGTGTGATAACTCCATCTCTAAAACTTGATAAAACCTCTAGCATCATTTTAACTTGTTCAGGGTGATTGTATTTGTATTGAACTTGTGATTGTTGCAATTTATACATCTCTCTAATCTTACCAATCTTATCGTGAATATCAGTTATCATAGAGTGTTGAACATTCTTCTCCATTTCAGCAAACATATTTCTAACGTATAGTCTTAAGTTTTTATATGCTTGGTCGTTTAACTTAATAACTTCTTGTAATGTTAAATTGCTTTGTTCCGCCACTAACATATCTTGTATAGTATGGTCTAATAATTGGTGTGCTATTTTATTTCTCTTTTGAATTGTATTTTCAGTGCTATTAAGTTCAGGTAAATAAGCAAA
>CAZEYH010000085.1:0-9088 GCA_964515895.1 uncultured Clostridiaceae bacterium
TTTGCAAGAGTAACTTCTACCTTTGGATATGTTTGGGGTGGAATTTAGTTTTTCAATTAGCCAAGATAAAAATTTTCTTCAGATTTTAAATATAGTACTTGACATTTACTTTCATGCATTATATAATATCGATATCGATAGAATAATTAATAACTTGTTATAACAAGTTATTTTGAGAAATGTGAATGTAAAACCAATTAACCTACAAATTAAGCAAATTTGCTAGTACTGGTACCTTTGTGCTCATTCAATTTTGTAACATAAGGAGACAGTATAACATGATTATAACTAACGGTATTATAATAACACCTTTTGAAAAATTGAATCTCATGGATATCAAAGTACATAATGGTAAGATTGTAGAATTTATTGAAACCGGAAATAAACATACTGATAATGAAGAAATTATTGATGCTAAAGGATGTTACGTTTTTCCAGGATTTGTAGACATTCATACTCATGGCGGCGGAGGAAGTGATTTTATGGATGCTACTGAAGATGACTTCTTTAATGCATTAAAGTTTCACAGCTCAAATGGAACAACTTCTTTGCTGGCTTCTACAGTTTCAGCACCAGTTGAGCAAATAGCAAATACTCTAAAGTTGATCCGTAAATTGAAGGATACTGTCTTTGCAGGTTGTCGCCTTTTAGGAGCACATTTAGAAGGGCCATTTTTATCTTTCAAAAATAGAGGTGCACACTTAAACGAATATTTGCGTACACCTGATAAAGATGGCTATGATTTTGTAAATGAAAATGCAGATGTGATAATGAATGTAACTCTTTCCCCGGAACTTTCGGGCAGTTTGAAAATGATAGAAGATATAAAAATGATGGGTATAACTATTTCCGGAGGTCATGACGATGCTGTAGATTATGAAATTATGCAAGCTATAAATGCAGGTATGACTAATGTTACACATGTATTTTGTGCAACATCATCTACTATAAGCCGTAATGGAAAAAGACATACAGGCTTATCGGAAATTGGCATGATAGACGACCGCCTAACTGTTGAGCTTATTGCTGATAATCATCATCTTACACCTAAATTGGTACGTTTAGCTTACCGCTGTAAAGGTGCCCACAAAGCATGTATTGTATCGGACTGTTTGCGGGCAGGGGGCATGCCTGCCAATGACGGTAATATTTATACATTAGGATCTCGTTATGTAGAGAACGCTCAACAGGCTATTGTTGATGGAGATGTAGCAGTTTTACCTGATAGAACACGTTATGCCGGGAGTATACAGCCACTAAGACAGATGATTAGAAACCTAGTGTTAGATTGCAATATACCACTGAATGATGCTATATGCATGGCTACCTATACACCGGCAAAAATAATTCATATGGAACATCTAATTGGCAGCATCACTCTTGGTAAATCAGCTGATTTTTGTATAATGGATAGGGATTTTAATGTCAAAAAAACAATAGTTCAGGGTTCTGTCGTTTTTGACAAATATGCTGATATTTTAGTATAAATTAATATACTAATAAATAAAATTAATAAATTAAGAGGGAGAGATGTATTATGGAAAAGATTAGAGTCGGTATAATAGGTATGGGTTCTATTGCTACATATACTCATATTCCAAGCTATCAAAAAACTCCAGATAGTATTGTAACTGCAGTTTGCGACACTAACGATGAATTACTGCAAAGAGCAGCTCGAATATGCGGCCTTCCACCTGAACGTTGCTTTAAACGATATCAGGATTTGATCGATTGCAATGAGGTTGATGTGGTAGATATTTGTACACCTAACTATATTCATTGTGAAATTGCATCTGAAGCCATACGACAGGGAAAACCTTTTAGTGTGGAGAAGCCATTAGGCATGAACTATAAGGAAACTGCAGCACTTTACCAAGAAGCAGTAAATGCAGGTATCCCTGGGGTAATTAGTTTTTCATGGCGTTATCGACCATATATTCGCTTTATGAAATGGATTGTAGACAAAGGAGAGCTTGGTGAACTTTACCACATTTATGTCAGATGCATAAAATCCAGTGGTCTTATTCCGGGGCGTAAACTGGAATGGCGCTTTATCAGAGAGATGGCAGGAACGGGTGTATTAGGAGATTTAGCTTCTCATATGTTTGATATGGTGCGATTCTTAGGTGAGGAGTTTAAGAGTGTGTCAGCTGATACAGGCATTATTATAAAAGAGCGTCAAAAAATTAACTCAGATGAAGTAGGATTAGTAACTACAGATGACTGGTGTAACATACTTGCTAATATGGAAAGCGGCGCAAATGCAACATTTCAGATATCTCGCTGTGCTACGAATATAAGTGATTGGATACAGGTGGAGTTGTATGGTAGTAAAGGTTCATTATCATATTGTTACAAAGATGGAGACCAATCTTTAGAGATATGTACCGGAGAAATTGACACAATAGGAGCAGGGAAACATTTCATAAAACCACCGAAGACATTTGATGCAGTCCAATCACAAGCATTTATAAATGTAGTACGTGGCAAAGATGACGGCTTGTCTGCAACAATTAAGGATGGAGTCATATGCCAGCGCATACTTGATGCAACGCTAAAAGCTGCTGAAACAAAAAGGTGGGTAGACATATCAGAGATTCAATAACTTAATATTTTGGTAATTACAGAGGATCTTTGATAGTGATTAGCTCTAACTATATTATACATACTAACTAAGGATAGGAGGAATTGCATGTCATCCATATATGAGTTAACATCAGAGGAATTTTTAAATAAAAGTCGATTGCCTATGCGTGTTGTTGAAAGTGAACAAGTTATGTATGAAGAAATAGCACAAATTATGACTGATACAATTCTTATTAATAATAGGAATAAGAAATCTACTATTTTTATATGCCCCGTAGGCCCAATTGGCCATTACCCAATTTTTATCAGGAATGTTAATGAACATAATATAAGTCTCAAGAATGTATGGTTTTTTAGCATGGATGAGTATCTTGATAATGATGGGAGAATGCTAAGCTCTAGACATCCATTAAGTTTTGTCGGCTTTATGCAGAATAATGTTTATTCTAAAATAAGACCTGAATTGCTTATGCCTGAAAAACAGCGTATTTTTCCCATACCGGGTAGAGAACATGAGATTGATGAATTGTTAAAGGAAATGGGGGATGCAGACTACTGTCTGACTAGTGTGGGAATCAATGGACATATAGCATTCAACGAACCGCCTGAATTAAAAGATCCTATTACTGATAAAGAATATGCAGAGCTTAATACACGTAGTGCGAATATTTCTAAAGAAACTATCGTTAACAATGGTTCTAGAAAATTTTTTGGAGCATTAGATATTTTTCCCAAAAGATGCATTACCATTGGTATGAAGCAAATTTTAAAAGCTAAAAAAATAAAGATTTATTTATATTGTGACTGGCATTGGGGAATTATGAGAAAAATTGCATTAGAAGCCCCATCTAGATTTGTACCAGCGTCATTTTTGCAGTTGCATTCAGATAGTGAAATGGTAGTTACTCGTGAATTATATAATAGAAAATTATTTTAGACATTCTGAAATACATTTTATTTAGTAATCAAAATCATATACGCATAAATTGACACATGATCATAATATATATGCATAATAAAACAACATTAATGTATGTAATATAAATGTTTTAGGTCAGAATTTATTTAGAATTTTTGACACTACGATATTTTGAAAGGAAGATAATGTATGAAACTTGGTACACGTATTACAATAACATCATTAGAGAAACTTGATAGCGATTTTGGAAAGCTTAAGGATATAGGTTTTGCTGCTTGTCAGCTTAGTTGCGGGAAACCGGATATGTTTACAGCTGAAAATGCCGAAATTATAAAAACGTTAATTAAAAAGCATGGAGTAGAGGTTTCAGCTTTTGGATGCAGTTGGGGAACTCCTGCTGAATGGGATCTGGTACGAGGTCCGGTGACAATAGGTCTTGTACCTCCTGCATACAGACTTGAAGGTGTTAAAGCATTAAAAAAAGCATCTGATTTTGTTAAATTAATAGGTATTAACAACATTATAGCCCATGTAGGTTTTATACCAAACAATCCTTATGATCCCGATTACATAGGAACAGTCTGTGCATTAAGAGATATCGTACGCTACTGTAAAAAGAACGGTCAATATTTTTTATTTGAAACTGGCCAGGAAACTCCTGTTACTCTTTTGAGAACAATTGAGGATATAGAATATGATAATGTTGGGATAAACCTTGATCCGGCCAATTTACTGATGTATGGTATGGGAAATCCGATAGATGCCATTGATGTGTTTGGGAAATACGTCAGACATGTACACGGTAAAGATGGAATGTGTCCCTCTAATGGCAAACAACTGGGAAAAGAAATGCCTTTAGGAGAAGGTAAGGTTAATTATCCTGCTTTTATAGCTAAACTTAAGAAAATAGGGTATGATGGATTTATAATTATTGAAAGAGAGATAAGCGGTGAGCAGCAAAAAAAAGACATAATTACAGCTAAAAAATTATTGGAAACTCTAATTTGATTAGGAAAGTACATCATACTTCAAGAGGAGTGCATTAAAATGTCAAAGGATATTATTTTTAGAAAGTTTAAACAAGATGATATGGGTACTGTACTTGATATTGCAATAGCAGCTTGGGCTCCTATATATAAAGAGTACTCTGAAATACTTGGAGATGAAATATTTAATATTGTATTTACCAATTGGCAGGAGAAAAAGAAAAAGGGCATCGAGAAAGCATGTAGTGGATCTGATAATTGTGTTGCATATGTGGTTGAAATTGACAACAAAATAGCAGGATTCATTTCTTTTTATATCGATTCATCAACAGGTATAGGAACAATAGGTAATAATGCAATACATCCTAATTACCAAGGTTTAGGGATAGGGGGGGAAATGTATCAGTTTGCGTTCGAACAATTTAGGAAGCACGGAATGAAATGTGCTACAGTGACTACCGGTGGAGACAAAGCCCACCTTCCTGCAAGAAAAGCATATGAGAAAGCAGGATTTTCATCACATTTAGAAAGTATCCGGTATTATTGCAAACTATAATCATGAAAATATGGCATATATAGCAAATGGGCATAGAGGTTTTTTTAGTAAACAAGTCAATGCTAATGAATTGGCACAGAAACTAGAACAAAAAGGTCATGTTTATCGTTCACAAACTGATGAAAAAATAGGAGATTATCCTGTTTTGTCGGATAATAGCAGTGTTCATATAAGTGAAATTATGTGCCACCTTATAGAATCATATATCGAAAGAAATATTGAACCAGCTGAAGCAATGAAGAAAAGCTTCATGGATTTTCCAGGGGAGATTGTGGGTTTGATGATACATACTTCTGAACCCAATGCTATTTTTGCTTCACGGATTTCTCAACCATTAATGATCGGCCATGGTCTTAATGCTACTTATCTTTCTACTACTGCATTAGCGTTTCCTACTGATATTCATACTATTTCACCAATGCCGGTTAATTCTACTGCGATAGTACGCAGTAATTTAATAAAGATTTTGCCTTTTGATCCTCCACCTGCTAAAGTTTGTACAACTATTCCTTGGTATTCCGGATATGAAAAGATAACTAATCTTATATTTGATGGTGAAGATGATTATTATGGATTGGGAAGTTTAAAGCAGGCTACTGTTTCCATATGGCCGGAAGATCTGGTATCACAGAAAGATATGATGATTTATGAAGTTCTACGCTGCCTTTACGAAGAAGGGAAAATTAATTTTAAGTATGTTGAGAAATGTGGAGCATTACCGGAGTTAAAAACATTTCAAAAAGTTGCATACTATATGAAAAAATAATTTACCGTGCTTATACAAATACTTATACAAATATTTGTGCCCAAAAGTTAAAAACTTAACATAATACACATAAAACGCAACCAATATTATCATTCAAGGCTGTAGTAGCTAAATCATGAGTCGTTAAAAAACTTAATATTATCTAGAAGGTTGTTGCAACAAGGTTTCAAATACTTATAACTGTATTATGTAAACTGTTTTTGCTATATTTTTGTAGAGATGTATTTTGAAAAACACCAAAAATTCCACAAATAACATTAATGAAATATATGTTTAATAATGTTATAATGAATGTGACAAATAATGTATGTTCCCATTAATTTAAATGCTGAAAGGAGCTTGAATTAAAATGAAATTATATTTTACAGGTGAGGTAGACGATTTTTTAGCTGGGATTGAATTGCTTAAGGATGATCTTTCAATAGAAATATGTAAAAATGTCTGCCAAACTGATACTGAATGCATTGAGGTTAAGATATTACAGGGTAATGGAGTATATGCAGCATTGAGAGATGGAAAAGGATATATAGCTTATAGGGAGAAAATACACTTTTTTAGAGCATTAGGCCTATTCGTTGAGGCTATGAGATCGAACAAAGAAAAGGGAGCTCCTAGTGATTTTGAGATTTCTGAAGAAATATACTTCGATAAAAATGGAGTTATGTTCGATGTGTCAAGAAATGCAGTATTAAAAACCGATACTGTCAAATATTATCTCCGCAAGATGGCGCTTATGGGACTAAATCTTGGCATGATGTATACTGAAGATACATACGAGGTTGGGGGATGGCCTTATTTTGGTTATATGAGAGGCCGGTATAGCTATGAGGAATTAAAAGATGTAGATGATTATGCAGATATGTTAGGAATTGAACTCATCCCGTGTATTCAAACATTAGCTCATCTAACCAATGTTCTAAGGTGGAACAGTATGGCTCAATTGAAAGATACAAGCAGCGTCCTTCTTGTGGGAAATGAAAAAGTGTATGAATTTATCGAGGACATGATAGTATCAGCGTCAAAACCTTATAGATCAAAACGTATACATATAGGTATGGATGAAGCTATGGATTTAGGACTTGGCAGGTATCTTGAATTAAATGGGTATAGATCCGGGTTTGATATTATGACAGAGCACCTTAAGAAAGTTATAGATATTACGAACAAGCATGGCCTTGAGCCTATGATGTGGAGTGATATGTATTTTAGATTGGCTTCTAAAACAAAGGCATATTATGATCTTGAAGGAATAATACCTGATGATGTAATAGATTCTGTACCAAAGGAAGTGGGGTTGGTGTACTGGGATTATTATCATCATGATAAAGACTTCTATGCTGAGTATATTAAAAGACACAAGAAGTTTAATAATAAGATAATATTTGCAGGGGGTACATGGACCTGGACCGGTCCTGCTGTAAATTATGGTAAGACCTTTGCTACAACAAACCCCGCTATTGAGGCATGTAAGAAAGAAGGAATACGAGAAATATTCTGTACTGCATGGGGAGATAACGGAGCAGAAACAAATCTTCTTGCATCATTGTTAGGATTGCAACTTTATGCAGAACATGGGTATTCTGAAAGTCCGGATATAGGAAAATTGAAAAAACGCTTTAAATTCTGTGTGGGAATGGAAGCGGAGGCCTTTCTTGATATTAGTCTCCTAGATGCGACACCGGGTACTAATCCGGATAACACTAAATGTTCAAATCCATCAAAATATCTACTTTATCAGGATCCTTTAACTGGTTTGTTTGATGGTGATATCGACGGATTAAAGCTTAAAGATCATTATGCAACCATAAAATTAAAATATAAAACTCATGCGAAAACCAATCCAAACTTCGAATTGTCGTTTAGTTTCTATGAAAAGCTAGCTTCTGTTCTAGAGGTTAAATCAGAGCTTGGACTTGATATTATTAAAGCATATAAAGCAGAAGATAAGGAAGGTCTTTTAAAGATATCATCTGAAAGCATACCTGAGGCACTTTCAAGGTTTGAAGCACTTCGTAATACTTGGCGTGAATTGTGGTTTTCAACTAATAAACCATTTGGATTTGAAGTTATTGATATACGACTTGGTGGAGTTGAAGCAAGACTTAAGTCAGCTCAAAAGCGACTTGAAGATTATACAAGCGGCAGGTGTAAAAAAATAGAGGAATTGGAAGAAGAAAGATTACCCATCGTAAGGACTGAGGGGCCTGATGGTTTACAAATTGGTGGTATTTATAGATGGGCGTTAATAGCATCTGCTTGTCCTATTTAATGCAATGCGAAGTGCAATGTGAAGGAAAATTATATAGCAGCTAATTAATTTATGAGGTGAAGCACTATGAAACTTAGAATTATGACTTACAATGTTTGCTCCGGACGTAACTTCAATAATGATAAAAAAATTAATATTTGTGATGCGGGCAAAGTAATACAAAAATATTCGCCGGACATTATAGGTTTAAATGAAATACGCGGGTTAGGAAAAGTCGAACAGTTTTTTACCGATCAAGCACAAACACTTGCTCAAATGCTCGGTTATCACTTTTATTTTGCTAAAGCAATCGATTTTGATTGGGGTGGTCCATATGGAAATGCATTACTTTCACGTTTCCCAATCCTATCTGCTGATACCTTTAAAATTGAAGATCCCATAGTTCAAGATGAAGATGAGTATTATGAAACCCGTTGTATACTAAAAGCAAAGTTGGATATTCCGGGTGAGTTAAATGTATATGTTAGTCATTATGGCCTTGCTAATAGTGAGAAACTTAATGCAGTAAAGAAAACTGTTGAGCTTATAAAGAATGAAACAGGGAATTTTCTTTTTATGGGTGATTTGAACATGCAACCCAATGATGAAAAACTGGCTCCACTCTTCCAACTGATGCAAGATACCGCAAATGTAAGCAATGATTTATTATTAAGCTTCCCATCTGATGCCCCTGACCGTAAGATTGACTATATTTTCGCATCAAAAAATATAAAAGTAGTTTCAGCACAAGTTCCCGCTGAAACTACATCTGACCATAGACCTTATCTTGCAGAAATAAGGATTTTATATGATGAAAAAAAATGAACATATAGTAGCGCATACCGGCACATCCTTGCGGCAAGTAGCTGTTGCAAAAAGTGACATCAGTACACATGCAACGGGAGTGCCGGTAAATGATCCTTTATAACTTACTGGTTACTTTTGAACAATAAAATTATCCTCAAGTAAGATCCAGTTTTGAGGGAACGGATATCCTAAAGCCCAATAACTAATTCCTCTTAAATTG
>CAZEYH010000086.1:0-2811 GCA_964515895.1 uncultured Clostridiaceae bacterium
CATTTCATCCATGGTGCTGTTCTCATCTCCTGTTTTATATAGATTATTTACACTTATTATTTGCATTTAATCTATAATTTAATTATACACCACCAGGGTTCAAATGAGCCAATACTATTATAGCATGGTTATTTAAATAATAATATAATGATTAATACCACTTTCATTATTTTAATAATCATATTTTTGAATTACTTAATATATACCTTAACACCTGTTACTATAACCAAATATTAAGAACATTTCTAAACCCTTGCAAAATATATATTTGCAATATAAAATGTTATGTATAAAACTATATATTTTATGACACAAAGGAGATAATTTTATGGACAAAAACCGTAAGACCGAACTTTACGAATTTTACAGAAGTTGCCTTTTAGATGATTGTATTCCTTTCTGGTTAAATCATTCTCTAGATCGTGAATATGGAGGATATTTTACCTGTCTTGATAGGGAAGGAAAAGTTTTTAGCACTGATAAGTCAGTATGGTTTCAGGGAAGGGGTTTATGGATCTATTCTAGACTTTGTAATGCCTTGGGGAAAAAGAATGAATGGCTTGAAGCAGCCCGATTGGGATATGAATTTATAATGAATTACTGTTTTGATGAAGATGGGCGTATGTTCTTTCAAGTTACAAATGATGGAAAACCTCTTAGAAAAAGAAGATATTTATTTAGTGAAACCTTTGCCATAATTGCTTTAGCTGAGTATTATAAAGCTACAGGAAATGCAGCTGCTCTCGATAAAGCAAAAAGTATCTATAAAATGCTCTTATCTATCTATAGTAATCCAGCAAATGATCCATATAAAATAACACCAAAGGTATATTCGGAAACCAGATCTATGAAAGCTATGGCTGTTCCTATGATATTGTTAAATACCAATTATATTTTGAGAGAAATTGATAGTGCTAATTGCAAATGCTCGGGTAATCCATGCAACTGCAGTATTAACTATAATGATATTGCAAAAATGCTTATTAAAGATATTATAGAAGACTTCTTGAAACCGGAGGAAAAAGCTCTTTTTGAAACAGTAGGAATAAATGGTGAAAGATTGGATACTCCTGTAGGAAGATGTATAAATCCGGGACATTCCATTGAAGCATCATGGTTTCTTATGAAAGAATCAGAATATCAAAAAAATTCTAACCTTATGCAAAAAGCACTGGATATACTTGACTGGTCTTTAGAACTCGGTTGGGATAAAAAATATGGTGGACTTTTATATTTTGTAGACATAGAAAGAAAACCGGTAGAACAACTTGAATGGGATATGAAATTATGGTGGCCTCATACAGAAGCCCTCTATGCTCTTCTTCTAGCTTATAGACACACAGGTAAACAGGAATATTTGAATTGGTATGACAAAGTTCATAACTACACATTTGATAGGTTCCCGGATAAGGAATATGGAGAATGGTATGGATATCTACATAGGGATGGAACGGTATCTCATACATTAAAGGGATCTATGTGGAAAGGACCTTTCCATGTTCCCAGAGCATTGTTGTTCTGTATGCAGTTATTAGAAGATTAAAACACTATTGCAATTTTATGATATAAATGCTACATTCTTTAAGGTATTGAATCCTGTTATTAATTGGGTTTAATGCCTTAAAGGGTCAATAAAGAAATATATAAGTAATGGAAAGGAATTTAACATGTTTCTATTTAATAAAGGTGATAACAAAAACTGCAAAAGTATTAGGTTTTTAACAGAATCTGCAGTAATAGCAGCAATTTATGCTCTACTTTCAATAATATTTGCACCTATCAGTTACGGACTACTTCAAGTTAGAATAGCAGAGGCATTGACAGTATTACCTGCATTTACGCCTGCTGCTATTCCCGGTCTTTTTGTAGGCTGTATAATATCCAACATTATAGGTGGTAATGGTCCGTTAGATATTATTTTGGGCAGCCTAGCCACCTTAATAGCTGCTTTTTTATCCTATAAAGTGCCCAAACGGTATCTCGTTCCTCTGCCTCCAGTTGTAGTTAATGCATTAATAGTAGGATTCATTTTGAGCTATATTCTCAATGTATCACTCATAATCGCGATAGGCTGGGTTGCTTTAGGTCAAATTATTGCATGCTATGGACTGGGTTATCTATTGATGATACAGCTTGAGAAATTTAGGGATAAGCTTTTCATCTAGTATTGCTTTTAACTTAATATTATATATTAAGCTGGTTCACGTAGAAGAGTTAATTCCCTTCAAGCTTTTTATTTCTAAAATATAACATCATATCCGTAAATACCATAATACTGTTTAAGATATACAGAAAAATAACAGCATCATAGTTGTAGAATATTTTATGTATAACACCTGCAATATAACCGGTGAAAATTATGATTAAAAATGTCAGGCTTTTTCCGGTATTCTTTCTCGATTTATAAGACTTATAAATAGATGCCGGCCAAGCAGCACCAAAACACGCTAACATAATTATTTCAAATGGACTCATATGCTACCTCCAAAGTAGTTATTTTATTAATGCAGCTATTATTGGCACATTATGTTTAACATAAATTCCTAAACAATAACATACTATATTTTACAAAATATTTCAACTGATTATTCTGACTTCTATGATTACCCCAATTACTGATCACACCAGATAGTTGTAAAGGTAAATACACGACATTTAGGTTCTATTTTATGGAAATAAAAAAATATTTGCATATCACCATAAATTAATTGTACAATAGTATTATGTTCCATTCATTTATAAATGGATAAATTTAATGTGAGGTGTTGGTAAACAATGATACCCTTAGAAAAGATAGAAGAAAAGATAGAA
>CAZEYH010000086.1:2911-4606 GCA_964515895.1 uncultured Clostridiaceae bacterium
AGAAAAGATAGAAGAAAAGATAGAAAAAATAATAGCACCAGTACGTAATAACATTTCATTAATTAAGAAAACAGCTATTATAATCTTTGGTATATTAGTTATTTTATCATTAGTTCTTAGCATATATAGTTGTTCAGTACTATCCGGAAGAATTGTAAAACTTCAAAAAGAATTGGACTCTTTATCTTCTGACATTGATAAAACTAAAAAGGATAATGAAAATCTGGTGGCAGACCTACAGAGTTTTAATGACTTAAAGGTAAAAATACTTACAGATCTTACAATTAATAAACTGAAACTGGACCAATACAGTAAAGCAGTTTTTAATGCTGCAGATGCTGGTAAGGGATTCGCAAGATTGGACTCGAGTACCGGTATGTTTTTTCTTATACTTGATAAAGCAGAGCAATTTTCAGATGGGTATAAATTATTCTTCAGATTAGGGAACCCTCAAAATTGTGTTTATAATGGCTGTAAAGTTATAATTAGATGGGGACAGAAGTATGACAGAGAAAATAAAGATTTAAGTTATGAAGATTGGGAAAAATCCCTTAAAAGCAGTGAGCTTTCTCTTCAAGATATGCTTATCCCGGGACAATGGTGTAGCTTTGATGTTGCAATTTCTCCCGCTAAATCTGAAGATATTCAATATGTTGAAGTAAAGGTTCAAGCAGAGCAAATCAGCATGCAAAAAAGCAAGGAATAATTACTCTTTAAACCTGTAATAGCTATTCGGTCTACAAAATATGTCTGTAATACAAAAAAGAAGTATACACAGCTTTATGATGTAAACGTAAGAGCAATTACAGGTTCATTTCGCTATCTGATCTATATTTTTTACTAAATTAAGTTTATACTTCTGCCGCTTCTAGCTGCATCCGTATTTTCTACTCCATAATCTTTCTCGTATTTTTTTAATTCGTCTATATTGTTAGCTACTTTATGATATGCTTCTATATATTGATCTAAAAGTTCATTGCAAGGTTTTTCAAATCTTGGAGCCATCATAAATGCATGTTCTCTTAAATATTCGGTATTTGGAAGACTTATATTCTCTGATAGATACTCACTTTTAACATGTGGGCATTTACCTGGACAACCTTTACCTTTGC
The DNA here is from genome assembly GCA_964515895.1 of uncultured Clostridiaceae bacterium. Classification (GTDB taxonomy): domain Bacteria; phylum Bacillota; class Clostridia; order Acetivibrionales; family DUMC01; genus CAZEYH01. The sequence continues at coordinate 4,024 of CAZEYH010000086.1, forward strand.
TTTCATATCATATAGTTCTTTCGCCACATCTATTCCGGACATAAACGGTAGCTTTATATCACACAATATAACATCAACAGGGTTGTTTTTTACAAAATCAATAGCTTGTTTCCCATTTTCAGCTTGTCCTACTACTTAAAAGCCGATTTTTTTCCATGGGAAATACTTTACAAGCCCATTTCTGATTTCATACTCATCATCAACAATCAGTAATTTATACAATTTTTCACACCCTTCATGCTATATACCCTTCATGCTTAAACTGATCCTTTTCCTCTCTATATCTACATCTAATACTCTTACCTTTACTATATCTCCAACGGATACTATATCCATAGGGTTTTTTACAAAACGGTCACTCAACTCGGATATGTGAACAAGTCCATCTTGATGAACTCCAATATCCACAAAAGCGCCAAAATTAGCAACATTCCTCACTGTACCGGTTAACATCATGCCTGCTTTAAGATCTTCAATTTTCATTACATCGGTATGAAAAACAGGTTTTGGAAGTTCATCTCTTGGATCTCGTCCCGGCTTTGAAAGCTCATCTATAATATCTACGAGAGTTGGTACCCCTGTA
>CAZEYH010000086.1:4616-9082 GCA_964515895.1 uncultured Clostridiaceae bacterium
GTACCAATAATTTGAGCTAATTTTTCAATACCACATCCTTCGCTGTATTCTTCAATTTTCTTCTTTAAATCTCCTAATTTTCGATTTTTTACAGACTCCAAACTATACCCCATAGCCTTAAGAAGTTTTAATGCTGCATCATATGATTCAGGATGTACAGCAGTATTATCCAAGATATTTTCTCCTTCAGAAATGCGTAAAAAACCTGCACATTGTTCGAAGGTTTTTTCCCCCAATCTTTTTACTTTTTTAAGTTCTTCCCTACTTTTGAATTTACCGTTAGTTTCTCTATATTCAACAATATTTCGTGCAAGAGTTGTACTAATGCCGGATACATAAGACAAGAGGGAAGGCGAAGCGGTATTTAAATCTATTCCAACCCTATTAACACAATCTTCTACTACTCCTTTCAAGGATTCGTCTAGTCTCTTTTGGTTCATATCATGCTGATATTGACCGACACCTATAGATTTAGGATCAATTTTGACCAATTCAGCCATAGGATCTTGCAAGCGCCTAGCAATAGATACAGCACTTCTTTGCGATACATCGAAATCCGGGAACTCTTCAGCGCCGACTTTTGACGCAGAATAAACTGATGCCCCCGCTTCACTGACTATAATATAGTGCACTTTTCTATCTGTTTCCTTTAAAAGGTCTGCAATAAACAATTCACTTTCTCGTGATGCAGTTCCGTTTCCGATAGATATTATATCAATCTTATGTTTGTCTATTAGATACTTAACAACTTTTTTAGCCTCTTCTACTTTATTCTGGGGCGGAGTAGGATAAACCACAGCAGTGTCAAGCACTTTACCTGTTTCATCAACTACAGCAAGTTTACATCCTGTTCTATATGCAGGATCCAGTCCTAACACTATCTTATTTTTTATAGGTGGCTGCATCAGCAAATTCTTAAGATTTTCCCTAAAAACAGCTATTGCCTGCTCCTCTGCCCTTTCAGTTATGGTATTTCTTATTTCATTCTCCATTGAAGGAAATATTAAACGCTTATATGCATCTTCTATCGCACTTTCTACATATAATGAAGTTTCTGAAGGTGGATTCTTCACTATTTTTCCCTTAAGGTGAATAATTATTTCTTCATCAGGTACATCAATTTTAACCTGCAGGTAGCCTTCTTTTTCACCCCTATTAATAGCCAATACCCTATGGCCTGCAATCTTGTTCACGGATTCCTTGAAATCATAGTACATTCGATATACTGAATCTTCTTCTTTTTTAGCTTTAGCTATGATTATGCCATATCTAAAAAACATTTTTCTTACAATCTTTCTATGCTCTGCATTATCAGATACCTCTTCTGCAATAATATCCATTGCTCCATTTAATGCATCTTCAACAGATTCAACGCCCTTTTCCGTATTTATAAAAGACCCGGCAGTGTCTTCTATAGTTCCTTTAAGTTTTCCCTGTAAAATTAGAATTCCGGCAAGTGGTTCAAGTCCTTTTTCTCTGGCAATGGTAGCCCTTGTACGACGTTTTGGCTTATAAGGCAGATATATATCTTCTACTTCCTGAAGAGTTTCAGCTCTTTTAAGCCCGACAACAATATCATCGGTAAGCTTACCTGCCTCATCTATTAGTCTTTTTACATCTTCCTTCCTTGATTCTAAATTCCTTAAATATATTAATCTGTCATATAATTCTCTTAAAACTTGATCATTTAGTTCTCCCGTCATTTCCTTTCTATACCTGGCAATAAAAGGTATGGTAGAACCTTCATCGATAAGTTTAACAGTATTCTCTACTTGAAAAGGTTTTAGTTTAAATTCTTTTATGAGTCTGGAAGTTATGTCGGTCATTAGATACCTCCCGTATATGTTTTCTAATCAATTTTAGCATATATTTAATATTATTTCTATGTTAAAAACAATAACGAGGTGCATTTTTACATTTTACGTCTAGAATTTTAATCTTGAGAGGTCAATACCTTCCTTGAGTATTATTATATTTTATTTATAATATTCTGCTTCAATAATCTCTTCAGCTATTATAATTAAACTTTAAAGCTTTCTTATAAATTGGTAACTCCCCTTCAATCACAAGTTTAACCTGACGAATCTTCCAGTTAAGGTGGTATACATCAGTCATATATTCCATACTTGGTTCCCACCCTAGCCTTGAATCAGCTTCTACAAGAGGTATAGTATCTTCTGCATTTTTAATCTCATCTTTGCCTATTTCGATCATTTCGTCAATTAATTCATATATCTTATTTTCATCAGTTTCTATTAATAATTGCATTTTCAAAGTATACCACTTTTTAACGTTTATAGTGGTCTTAACACAATTAACTATGAACTTTCCAAGGTTTATCATATAGAAGGCATCTTTCTTTTTGTTTTCAGGAAGACCCGCATAAACCTCTTCAAGGCATTCTGCTCCATGTTGAAAACATTCTTTCATTTTTTCCAGTCTTTCTATTTCAACAGGCAGCCTAAATTGGAAAAGTGAGCATCTTCCACCATCAAAAGACATATAGTTAGGGTTGCATATCCGATTTCCTCCAAACATAGCATATGGTACAGTAGGAATTTTAATATCACCTCTTAAATCTCTGAAAACAAGGGGATAGGACGGACCAATTCTGAAAGGGCCGTATTGGTCCTCATTGGTAGATATATAATTCCTTATTCCCTCACTCCAAGACTTCCATGCTTCAATGACTGTGTCCTCATTACCTTCCCCGAAATCTCTTTTTGCTATTGTCTTTAAAACTTCATCGCTTGACGGCGAAGGAGACCAATATGACCATTTTGCCAACTCACTTATAAATGAAGGCCACCAACCATAATGATGAGATTCCATCAAGCCACAAAGTCCCCATTTTTCTCTTGCATAATGTAATCCTTCATAACGCTTGATCCATTGATATGGAGTAGGTTCATAAGGAATAACACCAATATCCCATGTAAGACCTCCCGTATTACTCATAGTGTAAAGCTTTATCCCCCTTTCATGGGCAATCTCAGCTTCACTTGTAAAGTACTCACCCGGGCCCTCAAAGAACAGAGTATAGTCAACACAGGTACTTGTTACATTTCCGGTTTTAATCTTCTCAAACATTTCAAAGGTAACAAGTATTGTCACATCTGTAGGAATGTTTTTCAGAAGTTCAATTCTATATTCTTTATCTACATATCCCCAGTTATAGGTCCAAAACACTATATCCGCTTCCGGATTATGTCGTCTTATAACTTTTTTTATCAGGTTAAGCCATTGAGGATAATCCTGACAAGGCCACCAACCGGGACTTGGTTTACTTGCCGGCAAACCATCCACTGCGCTTTCCTTACGAAACTTACCTGTAGTATTTGGGTCTTTGCTTGGAAATTCTACTGACTCACCAACCATAACAATCCCTTTTAGCCCCGGACATTTTTCAAAAACTTTACCGTAAGTACTCTCATAATAGCTGTCTGCATCAGCATCATCCGGATGCTTTAGGCTCTTTAAATAACTATATGCATAAACATCAATACCATATCCTGCAGCCCTGTATATAAGCTCATTAAAATCCAGATATCCGTGAGGAGTTGTATCTACATCTTTCGTAAAAACAAGTATAGCATCCATACCTGCGTGAGCCATAGCATTAAGGTGTGCATCCGGGAACATGTCCAATCCGTAGCCAGAGTGCACCATTCTTGGTGAAAATAATGGTTTCCTACACTCATCATCTTTCCTAACAATAGGTGCACATTTTAAATTCATTAAATCTTCTAAATAATAGCAACCCTGTGCAGTCCCTCTTTCATCGTAGCCACACAGTATTATTTTATTTTCCGAACATATAAATCGATAACTGCGAGGTATATCTAAGCTTTCGCCCAGATTCTTTATAATCTCTTTTGTTACTAATATAATTTTTTTAGCACTGCATTCCAAGTCCTTCTTTAGGATATTGTCATTAACTTTATTTAACCTTACTGATACTCCCATTGAAATGAAAAGATAATCTTGCAGATCCTTTGCTGCATTTAACATAACTCTATCGGAATTTTTAGGTATAACTATATCCCAGCTATCATCAACCATAATCTCATCTAACTGCGGAACTATATTATAGTCTCTTCTGTCCGGCTTATGCAATTCAAGTAGTCGCTTTCTAAATTCATAATTTCTTTCTATAGTTTTTCCCATATCATCCATGCTTCTAATAGCCCCCCTTGTATAATAATACTTTTTTAATCCACCCTAAATTTCTCTTTTTTATTTAATAAACTTACTAGCTCATACAGTTATACCAATGCTCGGACTGCCACAAATTGATTTTGACAATCTGGTTTGCAGCAGTCCTTACTTTGCTAATCTCTACCTATCGTAAGCCTCTTGGTAGATTTCAAGATACCTCTTAAGACCTATATTATCGAGCTCCTTAAGATAAGAATCCCAATCATTTTCAAGACTAGCCTCTCCACGAATAAATTTTGCCATCATTT
>CAZEYH010000087.1:0-9059 GCA_964515895.1 uncultured Clostridiaceae bacterium
AAGACATCGCCCTTTCACGGCGGTATCAGGGGTTCGAGTCCCCTATGGGTCACCATATTGAAACGGTCTTAATGAATCATTAAGACCGTTTTATTTATATCGATTATGTCTTATATTGCTTATATTAATTATAGATGTCGCGAGCCGTCGCCTGAACCATAGATGGTGAATGCGGCAGGTAGAATTTTCTTCATTAAAAGAAAATGCGTCCTATGCTACAAATCTTTAAATACCGGTTTCAATATAATTATTGCTAATGGTGGTATTTTAAGAGTCAAGGAGTACGGTCTGTTATGAAAACTTAATTCTTCTCCCTGTATACCTCCCAAATTTCCTACATTGCTTCCTCCATATATTTCAGAATCGCTATTAAATATCTCCTCATAGAATAAATTGCAAGGAGCTCCTATTCTATAATTTTCATAAATTACCGGTGTGAAGTTACATACGAAAATAAGCATATCCCGCCAATCTTTACCTTTACGAATAAAGGATACAACTCCGTGTTCGGAATCATTACAGTCAATCCATTCAAATCCCTCACTGCTAAAATCTACCTCATAGAAAGCTTTTTCATTTTTATATAAAGTATTTAAATCCTTAACATATTTTTGAAGTTTTCTATGCATTTCATAATCAAGTAAGTGCCAATCAATGCTTCGTTTATAATCCCATTCTATAAATTGCCCGAACTCTCCCCCCATAAAAAGAAGTTTTTTTCCGGGATGGCCATACATATAGCCATAACTTACTCTTATTCCTGCAAACTTTTGCCAGTAGTCTCCTGGCATTTTATTTATCATGGAACATTTCCCATGCACAACTTCGTCATGAGAAAGAACAAGAATAAAGTTCTCTGAAAAGGCATACATTATTGAAAATGTTAGATTATTATGATGATATCTCCTATAAATCGGATCCATACTTATATACCTTAAGTAATCATTCATCCAACCCATATTCCATTTAAAGGTAAATCCTAACCCTCCAACATAAGGAGGCTTTGATACTAGCGCCCATGAGGTTGATTCCTCAGCTACCATCATGACCCCCGGATAATAATGGAACACGGTAGTATTCAATTGCCGTAAAAACTCTATTGCATCAACATTTTCCTTGCCACCCCATTTATTTGGTAGCCATTCCCCTTGTTTTTTGCCATAATCCAAATAAAGCATTGAAGCAACTGCATCTACTCTCAATCCATCTATATGATACTTTTCAAACCAAAACAAGGCATTTGAAATCAAGAAATTTCTTACTTCATACCTTCCATAGTTAAATATATGTGTACCCCAATCGGGATGTTCGCCCTGTTTAGGGTCATAATGCTCATATAGTGCTGAACCATCGAATCTGGCAAGTCCATGACCATCTTTGGGAAAATGAGCAGGAACCCAGTCCACAATAACACCGATACCTTCTTGATGACATTTGTCAATAAAATACATGAAATCTTCAGGTTTACCATATCTACTTGTCAAAGAGTAATATCCGGTAACCTGATATCCCCATGAACCATCATACGGATACTCGGTTATGGGAAGCAATTCAATATGAGTATATTCCATCTCTTTTACATACTCTACCAGTCGGTCTGCTAATTCAATATATGTTAGAAATCGATCCTCTTCTTCGGTTATTCTTGCCCATGAACCTAAATGAACTTCATATATAGATACAGGTTTATCAAAAAATTTTTCATTATCTCTTTGCTTTATCCATGTTTCGTCTCCCCATTTATATTTATCTAAATCATAAACAACTGATGCAGTACCCGGTCTGAGCTCAGAGTAAAATGCATACGGGTCTGCTTTAAGGTACAATTCATTATTCTGAGTTTTTATTTCATATTTATATAATTCTCTTTCTTCAATACCCGGAATAAAAATCTCCCATATACCCGAAGGTCCCCGGTTTCTCATTTGATGCAGTCTGCCATCCCATTGGTTGAAGTTTCCAACTACACTAACCCTTTTTGCGCAAGGCGCCCATACAGCAAACACTGTACCTTTTACTGCATTAATAGTGCATATGTGAGCTCCAAGTTTTTCATATATCTTATGATGTTTACCCTCACTAAAAAGATGAAAATCAAAATCAGTAAGTATAGGGTAAAAGCTATAGGGATCATATGTAGTATAAGTATTACCATCGTAATCAATGACTTTAATTTTATATGCGAAAATCATATTTCGTTCTCGGAGTAATAATTCAAAGAAGCCACTCTGATGGACTTTCTCCATTTCATATTCTTTCCCATTTTCTATATCAACCACTAAAGCGTTTTGTGCATTTGCAAGAAAAGCTCTGACAACTAGAGCTTTTCTTGCTTCTTTTGCCAAAACCCCCTTTGCACAATCTTCTTTTGAGTCATCCGGACATACAATATGCATCCCCAAAACATTAAAAGGATCGTGATGTTCTGCATTAATTATTTTAAAAACATCATCAACATTAGCAGTAGTTTTCATTAAACAATATCCCTTCTATGTACATGATATATTCACTGATTTACTGGGGACGCCAGGTACGGACCCAGTATACCAACCCAATTGCTGCACTAGAAACAGTTCCCTGTACACCCGGTGCATTATATATGTATTTTAAATGTTTTAATTTCATAAGGCTTTATTACAAACTTAAATTTATTTCCTGCTGAACTAACTCTTTCAATATTATTCTCCATAAGATCACATTCCCATACATCAGAAATATCTTTGAAAAGCGAGAGAGTAGCTTTGGTCCTTCTGTTATAGCATTCATATATCCTTACGATAATATCATCACTGTCTTCAGCTTTTTTAATAACCTCTATAACAACATTTTCCTTATCAACCTTCACTAAAGAAAGTTCTTCAGGTAACTTGCCCGTGTTTGCACCCTCTACTATTGAATACATTGGACAATTTAATGAATAAGCCATTTGCACAGTATTCGCCTTTTTCCAATTTCCTGCATGGGGATATAAGGAGTAGGTAAATTTATGTATCTCTCTGTCTGCATCAACATTTGGATATGTTGGTGACTTTATTAAAGACATCCTCATTACATTATCCTTTATATCATGGCCATATTTACTATCATTAAGTAAACTTACGCCATATTCATCTTCCGAGACATCAACCCATTTATGAGCAACAGTCTCAAATCTTGCAAGATCCCAGCTAGTGTTCTGGTGCGTGGGCCTCTCTACATTACCATATTGTATTTCAAAAGTAGCTTTATCACAATGTACATCAACAGGGAACGCTGCCTTTAAAAGTATTTGTTTTTCCTTCCAGTCCACCCTTGTTGAAAAGTCTATTCTGGGTATTTGGTTATATATATAAATATACTGCTCAATTATTGAATCTAAAAATTTCCTTGTTAATTTCATAGTAGTTCTTACAGGTCCATTTTCTACAATTTCAGCATTCTGAATATCATTAACTTCCCACATCTTTTCCTGATAATATATGTTTATATCCCATGCATCATAGTTGTGGGGTTTGTCTTCAAAAGCCTGTAATACATTGGCCTTTTCCCCTTCCTTAATAACTTCTCTGCAATTAGCTTTATCAAAAATTGATATTATGTTATAGTCTTCATCAAACTTAATATCAAAATATTTATTGCTTAATATATGTATGTCTTCTGTTGAAGAATTATAATATTTGCCTTGAGAATTTCCATATACATTGCAGTTTGAAAGAGCTTTTTCTCTATCATCTACCGGTCTTATCTCAAAAGCTTTATACCCCTTTGAAGGTACATTTTCTGCAAAGAACAATACCTTATTCAATATCCTACTACCATCCGAAGTATTATCTCCGCTACACTTTGTTATTAATTGAGAAGGCAGGATACTTCCGCAACTATCAATAATCTCAACATTCTTATATTCATCAGGCAATTCAAATTCTACAAAGTCGCTTCTTTCAAAGCTCAATTGGTTAAATACTACAACTGACGTAGCCTTCAAGTTAATATTTGAAGTAATATTCCCAATTGCGTTATTGATTAAGTTCTTTCCATCTTTAGTGATAGCAATATATTGTTTAGTTGAGTCTTCATATACTTCCTTTATTGAAGAACCGGGGAGTATATCATGAAATTGATTTAATAGAATGATTTCCCAACCCTTATTAATCTTTTCTTGTGGGTATTCAGTTCCTCCGGCTGCATATTTACTCACAACAGATAATGTCTCTGCATCCTGATATAGGAACTCACATTTACGATTAAATTTCTTATTTCTTGCCATAGAAGTATAGGTACCCCTGTGATATTCAAGGTATAATTCTCCTACCCATTTTGGAAGCCTTTTATTGCCTGCAAGTGTTTTCTCAAGTTTCTCAAAGTAATCTAATGAATTTCCAATTTTAACCTTTGGGCAGCCGGGAATTCCTTTTGCCATTCTTCTTGCATTTTCAAGCATCTCCTTTGTAGGTCCGCCTCCTCCATCTCCATACCCAAAAGATATTAATACATCATTGTTTAAATTCTTCTGTTGATATCTTTCCCATGCCCCTATTATCTGTGAAGGAATAAGATTTCCGTTATATGTTGTTATATGGGGGTTCAGAGTAAAATTTCTATCTCGCGTAGTAATAAAATGTGTAAGTATTTCGGTACCATCCATGCCTCTCCACGTAAAAGTATCATAAGGTATCTTATTATACTCATTCCAGCTGATCTTTGTGGTCATAAAATAATCTATTCCTGATTTTTTAAGTATTTGAGGTAAAGCAGCGCTATATCCAAAAACATCTGGTAGCCACAGTATTTTGTTTTTTATACCAAATTCTCTCTCAAAGAACCTAGTTCCAAATAATACCTGCCTTACTAAAGATTCTCCAGAAGATATGTTACAATCAGCTTCAACCCACATGGTCCCTTCCGGTTCCCATCTTCCTTCTCTTATCTTTTCCTTTATTTTATTATAAATTTGAGGATAATCTTCTTTTATGAACTTGTACAGTTGAGGCTGACTTGACATAAATATATACTCAGGGTACTGTTCCATAAGTGCAAGTACAGTTGAAAAACTCCTTACTGTCTTTTCCCTCGTCTGTGCAAGTGTCCAAAGCCAAGCCACATCAATATGGGTATGTCCTACACAGGTAGCAATTACATCTTCATGTCCACAGTATTTACCATAAAACTCTTTTCCCATAAATTGGTTTGCTTTTTGGATAGACTCATAAAAGCCGGATGAAAAAGGTTTCCTCAAATCTAGAATATTTATCGTTTCATTTAGAAAACTTATTATATCGATTCTTCTTTTATCTTCTTTTTCAAGTAAGATTGCTACATCATAAGGCACTTTTAAATTATAATAAAGATTTTCTACTTGACTATTTAATATGGAAATTTCAGTATTGAGTTCAACCAATCCCTCATTCATTCCAAAATATGCATGAAGAAGAATATTATAAACGTCTCCGGCAGCTGCTTTTTCAGATAGGATAATTTCTCTATGATTTACATCTAGTCCTTGAACAAAATTCCCATTAACATAAATAATAAACTGGGGATTTAATGCATCCCATCCACCTTCTCTTCCGGTTTTTACTTGAAAAGCCACTGTTTTTCCGTCAAACTCTTTGGGAATTTTTACATTAATATTAAATAAAAAAGTCTTGTCTATTTCGCCCCATCTATCTCCGGGCTTAAACTCAGCCCACCCCTCAGAATCATTAAAATCGATGTCACATCCCTTGTAAGGTCCGGGTTTCATTTTGCATTGGGTTATACTTCTTCTATCTGAATGTATATAACCCTGAAGTTCATATAGGATACGTCTAATTCTTTCTACATAAAAAAACATGCCTTTCTCCTCCTTGTACTGTATTTGATTTGTTTTTGAGTTTGCTAGTTGATCCGGACTTCAAATTATATTATATTACGGATTTGTCACATATGCTTTTATTGCTCTAATATTGCCGGAAATTCTATACCTTCCCATAGAAGCCGGTATAAAAATTGATTCTCCTACTCTAATATCCATTCTCTCACCAAAATATTCAGTATTTTTCATGTTTTTTTCCCAATTGCCTTCTTTATAGTTACTTCCTTCATCATCGCTTCCTTCACTGCCGCAATCACCATTATTCATATTACCATTCAAACAACCGCCAAATCCATAGCTAATGGTAGCTTCTCCTTCAATAAATAGATATATGTAAAATCTGCTTCCATCTGCCACTTCTTCAACTTCACCCTTAATATGATACAATTCTGTTGAAAAATACTTGTTTTCAATTAATTTAGTTACTTTACAGTTATCATTTACCTGAACAGAGATTCCACTAGACTTACTATATTCAGTTGAGTTAGAAAAATCTATTACATCAAGAGCCTTTTTAATGTGTAAAGGCCTTTTTTTGCCGTTTTTATCTACTCTATCATAATCATAAACTCTATAAGTATTATTGGAATTCTGCTGTACTTCTGCAAGTAATATACCCTCACCTATTGCATGTATAACTCCTGCAGGTATATTAATTATATCTCCTTCGGAAACCTCAATATAGTTTAGATGTTCTTCAATAGAACCTTTTTCTAAAGCTTCTTTGAAATTCTCTTTAGTTATATTAGATTTTAAGCCATATACAAGTTTCGAACCCGGCTTCGTCCATATTATGTACCACATTTCATTCTTACCACTTTTATCTTCTTCGTGCAAAGCTGCATACTCATCATCAGGATGTACCTGTACAGACAACTTATTATTGGCATCAATAAGCTTCACAAGTAAAGGAAATTTATCTCCCGGTTTCCATGATATATTAGTGCCCATAGCTTTGTACTGAAACTTGTTAATAAATTCAGATAATGTCATACTTTTAAACTGACCATTAGAAATAATACTTTCTCCATCCGGGTGACAGGATACCTCCCAGCTTTCTGCAACTATCCCTTCAGGAAGGATTTTCTCAAGTTTCAAAAGATTTCTTCCTCCCCATAAATAGTCCTTATATAAAGGTTTGAATTTTAATGGATATAACATTTATTTGGCTCCTATTCTTTTGCATCTTTGTTTGCATTTTTAATCTCTGCTTATTATTTTACCATTATTGATTTTTTAGACAATAGTTAAGAATAAATATAGAAAAGTCGCAAAACGACTTTTTGGGGAACAATCATAATATTTGAACACTTGAATAAAATAAAAGGTTTCAGAATCTTGAAATTCTAAAACCTCTCTTTGGTGGGCGCTATAGGGATCGAACCTATGACCCCCTGCTTGTAAGGCAGGTGCTCTCCCAGCTGAGCTAAGCGCCCTTATTAATCTACTCAACACACCAAAATTCATTTATATTCATATTATTAGGTGCAAGAAATAGTATATATAAATTATTACTCAAAGTCAATAACAATAATTTTAATATTCTGCTTTTAATTGATTTTACCAATAATGAGCTCGTTATTTCGTGCTAATACTTAATAATACTTCTCATTACTACTTTTTTCAGTAACATAATTTTCCCACCTCTCACCTATAGTCTTTGATATCTAATTCTAATCTTTTACCATTAACTCCGGCCTCTAACCTTTAATTTCTAGCCTCTCACCTCTAGAAAAATTTAAAACCCCGATATAAGATTTTTCCTATACCGGGGCTGGATGGCTACTTTAATTCTATATTAAAGTTTATAAGTTTCAGTTTAATTAAACCCTATGAACGTTCGCAGCCTGGGGACCTTTAACCCCTTCTACAACTTCAAACTCAACTTCGGTGCCTTCCTCCAATGTTTTGAACCCATCCATGTCTATTGCTGAAAAATGAACGAAAACATCACTTCCATCTTCTCTTTCAATAAAGCCGAAACCTTTTTCAGCACTAAACCACTTTACTTTTCCTCTTTCCATTATTAAATCCTCCCAAAACAATACTTCTACCTGGCATCTTACCAAGTATTTTATCAAGCAATTATCAGTTTATCATACTCATAATTACAATGTCAACTTAATTTAGAGTTAATTATGAATTAATTATGTTTTTTACAAATAAAAAACAACCTTTCACTATTTATTGAGGGTTTGCAAAAACTCAAACCTTCATATACTTTTAATAGTTCTAACCCACTGTTCTCAACTATTTCACTTAGTTCTTCAATAGAATAAGCTCTCTCAAAATGCACTTCATCAAATCTTTTATAGTACTCATTTTGACTTATAAAAAATGTTAAATCAAATTTACATAACTTTGTATTTTTATCATAAGTATTTTCCCATATGTAAGTAATTTCATCATCTATGCTGTAAAAAACATTATTAGCAAATATTTTCTCAAATTTATATACAGAATTTACATCAAAAACAAACAATCCACCCGGGTTTAAATAGTTCTCTACCAAACTAAACATCCTTTTAAGGTCCTTTTTATCGGTAATATAGTTTATACTATCTACAAGGGATACTATAGCATCAACAGTGCCATAGAGCTCAAATCTGGACATATCCTGATTTAAAAACAAGACCTTCTCTCTTTCAACTCCTTGAGACTCAAGTTTTAACATAGCACATGAAAGCATCTCTGCAGAGATATCTACCCCAATCATGTTATATCCTCTACCTACCATCTCTAAACAAAAGTTCCCGGTTCCGCAGCCCAGGTCAGCAATAAGTTCAGGTTTCAAATTATAGTTTTTAAATATTGCTTCAATATAATCTGCCCATTCAGAGTAATTAATGTCAATCATTAATTTGTCATATATATAAGCAAAATCTTTATAAATAAGCTACCCCCCAAATAATTCGTTTCGCTCACGATTTAAAACAATACCCCGGTATAGTAATTTTTTAGGAAACTTATAATATGGTTATCACCCAGAAAGCCATTCCATGACTTTCTGGGAACAATCATAAATTACTATACTCTAAAAAAATACGGTGGGGAGATGTTATTTCCCCACCATCTTAAAATTATGCTTTTTTACCATCTTCCATAAGTTTCTTTCTCCTTGTAACAAGCCCGCCTATTCTACCTGTTTCCTTTGCAGTTAAACTCTTCCAACCACTTTTCAAAACTTTATCAAGCAGCCCCAATTCTTCAGCAATTTCATACTTTA
>CAZEYH010000088.1:0-9038 GCA_964515895.1 uncultured Clostridiaceae bacterium
GAAAGATGATATGAAACTGGTTAAGAAAATTCTTAATGGCGAAACAGAATACTTTACTGAACTTGTTGAAAGGTATGAAAAGAAAGTGTACCGTACTTGTTATAGGTTTGTGCAAAATAATGAAGATGCCCTTGACCTTTCCCAAGAAGTGTTTATTAAAATCTATAACAATCTTGCAAGTTTCAAGAATTCTAGTTCTTTATCTACATGGATATACAGAGTATGCGTAAATACCTGTTTGAATTTTTTAAGAAGAAAAGATAGACTGTTGCTGGATTTTAATGGCTTCGAAAATTCAATGAACTACAATAGCTACGAAAGTAGTACTAATAGTGGTAGTTCCAAAAGTTATAACCCTGAAACCCGTGTAGAACTTAAAGAAATAATGGAATTGCTTGAACTAAAACTTGATAAGGCAAGCAAGAAAAGCAGAAAAGTTTTTACTTATCGTGCATCTCATAATATGCCTTTTAAAGAAATAGCAAAGGAATTGGATATTACACCGGAAGCTGCCAGGATGAATTTTTCAAGGACCAGGAGAGAATTAAAAAAGAGTATTGAGGAATATAATGAAGGAAGGTGAATAGTATGAAATACAACTCATTTTGTGATTCAATTGAGGAGTATTCCCTACACTATTTAGAAGATGAATTAAGTGCAAAAGAGAAGTCCATTTTTATGGAACACATATGCAAGTGTGATACATGCAAAAAAATGTTTAACCTTATTAAACGGAACTATCACCCTGAATCTAAAGTAAATATTAAGAATAATGCAATTTCCAGCAGCATTGATGCACTCATAGATAAAAACCGTTATCCACTTCCCCGAAATATTGGAAAACCTTTTTCCAGAAAGCAAGTTATACTTGTAGCTGCACTTGTTATTTTATGTGCGTTTGTTACAGTAAATGCCAAATCTATCTATAAATCTTATAAAGAACTTGCCAATCTAATGTTCATTGATAAGTCACTATTAGGGGAAAATCGCAGAATTTACACAGGAATGTACAGTGATGAAGAATATGTAAAAGGCGTTTACAGCAAATATGAAGACCAAATTAAAGCTCATCTTGCCAGAATGAAAACAGCTGAAATTTCTAGACTGGAATTTGAAGATGAAGGCAAAACCTTTGAGGTAAGTTTAGCTAAAGGAGTTAAAGGAGATTTTATATCCTATGGATTTAAAGGTTATGCACTTTTTGAAAATGATTTTACTGCCTGGTTTAATGAAAAATGTTATTCAGATATGGCAACAATGAGAGAATATCAATCTATCGATGAAATGTTGGGTGTGACAAAAATAGCTCCCATACCCGGCTATATACCTGATGGTTTTAAAATGATAAGATGTGGTCAGTTATTATCAAAGGGTACAGATATAAATACACCTAATAATATTGCAATCACTTATGAAAATGATAATAAGGATTCATTTGCTATTGGATTGACGCGAAGTAGAATAGTCGATGAAGTACCCGGCATGGCTGATGAAGTTGCAAAAGCTACAGGTTTACCAAAGACAGCTGATAGGCAATCTGATAATTCTGATGGGCAAAATTCTGATATTAGTAATGTTAACAAACAGGAGGCTATAAATATTGGCAACAACCAAGCATTATTTATGGAAAGGACGTTAAATGCAGCAGGTAATGAAATAAACCAAAGTAAAATATTCCGTAGTATTAATATTTACCTTGGAGATGAATATAAGTTGCCCATATTAAGAATCGATTCTCCAAATTTGGGGAAAGAAGAACTAATAAAAATAGCTGAAAATATTACGATTGCCAACTTACCCGATAATCAAATACGTGCACAGGATTATTTCAGGGGAATAAAAGATGAAAAAATCCTAGCTCTTACAGAAGAATACCTGAATAATATTCGATCCGGGAGAACCAAGTTCACTATACAGGTAGATGATAATACAGAATTTTATAGGTTCAGCCATAATGATGCATATTATATCAAATATCGTGAAACTGATTTGAATGAAATTAAACCCTATTTGGAACTTCCGATAAAACTCAACTATAATGTTCTTGAATCTTTTGAGCTTGATATGATTCAAATAATCGGAAGACCTTATTCAGAAAGAAAAACTGAAGCATATATGTTTAAAAAGGGAGATATTTACTTGTCTGCTCATGCGGATAGAGCAATATATGCTTCAAAGGATATCGAACTGACGGATCAACTTATAGGTATGATGACAGGCGTGAAAAATTCAATAAAGCCGTTTTTCGATAAATCGGGGCATCTTTATTATATTAATATTGATTTAAAGAATTGTTGGATAGTCAATACTATGTATGAAGAAAACAGTTTAAGAAGTAATTGTTCCTATCATATAGATAGGAAAGTAATTAAAAATGAAGAGGAACTACAAGAATTTATCAACGGGCTAGAATAACGTAAGAAGTTGAAGAAACAGGGACGTACATTATTGTTAACTTTTCAAAGATGTGACAATATATTTACGTCCCCGTTATTACTCCTCTTATCCTCTTATCCTCTTATAAGTACATCCTTGTTTGATTAAATTATTTCCAGATAATCCCTATCAGGTAATTCAGGAAATGGAGCATAGTATTAAGGTTCCCATTCAAAATCTTTATCAACTGGATACATAGGCCGATTAATATGATGAAATTCAAATCTGTCTATGGCCAAGCAACTACTACCGGGGGTCAATGCCATAATAGATCGTTTGGATATCTTTCTCAATTCCGGATAAATATAACCTAACTTAACTACAATAATTCTGTAGTCAAATACTTGAACTCCTACACATTCTATTATTGCCGGGGAAGTAAATGAATATCTTGTATCGGTAACAATTATATCAATTCCATCCACATTGATTAACACAAAGCTAGTTCTATTCCTGTTCCCATTTCCGCCAATACTGCCCTTTCCCTTAAGAGTTGCGTTTATCCGAATAGTTTTGCTGGTGTTATCTAGTTCCCCACCAAACTTCAAGTTTAAACTATCTCCTATATTGCAGCTGCTAAACTGTCTAACAACCCTGCTATCTGTAATACCGGCAACAAGGGTTTTTTCAACCTTCTTTTCAAGTAATATACTTAAGAGATATGTATTATCACCTGCAGCACCGGCTGTTACATTATCTCCTGAATCACTGATAAAAATTAACTCCTCATTAGCCCTAATTGCTCTTTCAATTGCATCTTCCGGTTCAGCTGCTTCTTCTTCAAATTTGAATTTCTCTCTTGCATCCCAGAATAGCTTTGCCAGACGTTTAGCCTGTTTCAGTGCTCCCATATAACCTTTCTTGCCTACTACAACAACGCTGGCTCCTGCATTTGGTGCATCAGTCCAAGGCATACAGCCAAAGATAGAAGCGCAAATAACCCCATCTTCTTTTTCAGCAATATCTAACTCTTTAATTAGTGATTTAGTTGGTTCTACACCTGTTGTAACCATTTCACCTGGAAATAATAAAGGTGGTCGTACCATCACAGATTCAGCATGAATATTCTCATCTATACACTTTAATAAAAGTTCAGCAGTTCTAATCTGGGTTTCTTCGTGATCTACGTGAGGTGCAGTTCTGTAACCATAAACAATATTGGCTGATTTTACGAGTAAATCTGTATTATTGGCATGGAAGTCCAACGCAACGGCAACAGGAACATTCGGTCCTACTTTTTTACGAATTTCTGAAACAAGCAAACCCTCTCCGCTTCCTATGTTTTCTACATTCATAGCACCATGCAGGTATAACCACACACCATCTATTTTCACATCTTGTGGGATATGATCTATAATGTACTTTTTATATGATAAGTAAGTTTTTTCATCAACTTTTCCTGAGGGTATTGCATATGCACATAAGGTAGGAATTATTTCAACATCTGCTTCACGGAAAACCTGGGTAGCTGCTATGTAGTTGAGCATCTCTTCACCCTTATAAACAGTAAAATCCTTTGACATAGTTTTAATCTGACTGAAAGAATTTGTTTCTTGCCGCAGGGAACCTACAACTATTCTCTTTTTCATATCCTATCCTTCACCTCAGTAATTTTTCGATAACTAAATTATATTTTTCTTTCCGAATATTTATATTAGTCGCTATAGCTGGCTACAAATAGTAAGTAGTTGAGCCTTTATTCTGGCGACTAAAGTCGTAGGCTTTTGGATAAGCTTTTGCAATAGCTTAGTTTAAAGTAATTCATCTACATTTTTATATACCTTAATTATTGCATCAGCAATATCATCCATATCCTTTCTTGTACCAAGAAACATATTCTGAGTAAGCCATATTCCTTCCTTTTCCCCGGCCTTTTCCGCATTCTCAAGATACATATTTTTATAATCTATTTTAGAATCGGTCACTTTTCTAATCTCTTCTTTGTGGAAAAGGGGCTGTTTATATAGACATACATACCCGGGAGAGCAATATATTCCTTCAGCATTTAGTGCCTTTATGAATTTCTCTCTAGGTAAGTCCTTACAATTTTCACTCTTATACTTGAAAATAAATAAATGATATGAATTCCTGGTTATACGTGAGTCATATTTCATGGATTCAACACATTCTATTTCCCTTAAGCGTGAATTTAAATAGTCTGCGTTTTCCATTCTCCTTTGCACCTGCTCATCCAAGGACTCCATTTGGGCATCCAGTATGGCTGCCTGCCATTCAGTCATTCTTGCATTTGTCCCGATGTTTACATGCTCATACCATATTGTACCGTGATAATCTCTTCCACAATGATGTATTGACCAGCACTTTTCGTAAATATCTTTGTCATTTGCGGTTATAAATCCGCCTTCACCTGAATTCAAATTCTTGCTTGCCTGGAAACTAAATGAACCTGCATGACCAATAGAACCTACTCTCTTTCCTTTCCATTCCGATCCATGAGCATGGGCAGAATCCTCTATTACAAATAAATTATGCGTTGATGCTATATCCATTATTCTATCCATATCACATGATCTTCCTCCTACATGCACAGGAATAACGGCTTTAGTTTTAGAAGTGATAGCTTCTTCTATTTTATTAGGATCAATATTATAGGTGTCATCTTCTATATCTACAAATACAGGGGTAGCCCCTAGTGAAAGTACTGCAGATGCAGTAGCATTAAATGTATATGGCGGAATTATAACCTCATCACCATATCCTATACCCAATGCCCTTAAAATAATCTCAATTGATACAGTGCCATTTGTTACAGCAATACCATATTTTGCATGTTGATATTTAGCAAACCTTTCAGTAAACTGTTTAACTTCATTTCCCAAAGTTCCCCATACCCCGCTATCTAGAACCTTTTTCAAGGCCTTTTTCTCCCTTTCTCCATATTGGGGCCACTTCGGGAAATTTTCAGTCCTTAATTTACACCCACCATTAATTGCAAGTTTAGACATATGTTACCCTCCCTTTCTTATAATAAGATTGGAACATATTTAGAAAATATGATATATTGCCTCAAAATTGAGCAAAGTAAAAGACATAACCTTCGATGTATATTTGTTAACTATTATATCATAGGTTAACATTGTTTTCCATAGTTTTTTTTACATTAGCAGCACATTTATCCCCTGCAAATATAATCACCCATTTTTAAACTTAAATAATTTTTTAAACTCATTGTAAGTATGATACTCCATTGGGAAGCACATAGTTTCTTAACCATCTTCCTTACTTCATTCTCACTAAAGCCCATCAGTTCATTGAGAACCTAAGTGGTATTATAAATAATTCAAGCAGCTTAATTAAGCTGCTTGAATAAAAGTACCGATTATTTCTAAAGAATCAATCCTTAAAGTATAAATTAAATCCTATCTCGCTTTTGTTATCGCCCGTATTCTCTGCATCTCATTATATACTGTCATCAGCGGTTCATCTACACCCATACCCGGTCTTGCAAGTATTTGATCAGCGTTTGCGGCCATCGCTACATGAACAGTTACATGAACAGATCTTTCGGTTTCATTACAACTCCCGCCAAGATAAGCTCCTACACCTTTCTCTTTGCAGTAAAGAATAGCTTCCATTGCATTATTAACTCCGCCTAAATCCGGTGACTTTATCTGTATCATATGCACTGCTCTATTATCAGCAAAGTACTTAATATCTTCAAGTGTGTTGCACCACTCATCTGCAACTATTTCAACATTAATCTTTTCCGCATCGATTTTTTCCGTTAGAGCCTTCAATGTCTTCATCTGTTCTTCTCTGTTGCCTACATCCACAGGACCTTCGATCCTAAGTTTATATGGACATGCAGCTTTTTCCAACATCTTAAAATATTTTACTATTTTATCTATGTTATTGTTGAAAGCTTCGCCAATAGTTCCGTAAACATCCAGATGTATTACAGGTTTATATTCATCATTATCTTTTAGCTCATCAATTCTGTTTACAAGCCATTTTACATATTCAAGAAGTATTTCGCCATCTTCACCTAGTTTAGTCTTTACATTATTAATTAAAGCATGAGGTAACACGGGAACTTTTTTAATAATCATCTTATCTGCAGCTATATAACGATCATCTCCGCTTTGGGTAAAAATTGGAACAATTTGATTTGATATTTTTGTATTATATTCATCTGCTAATACTTCTGTCATAATCATTTTTCTACTTTTTGCTACAGCATCTAATATTGCTTGAGTAACTCCATAACGGATAGCAGTATGTATTTTTCGCCCTGTATCCGGATTTATTAGGCTATCTATATCTCTTGCCATTTCCTTAAAGCTTGTTATTTCTCGGCCTTCTAAAACAGGTTTAACATACTTTTCAATCACTGGCATATATTTTTCAGCAAGAAACAATGGGTCTCTTCCTGCTGCACCTGAATACTGAACTGCTACACAATCACCATGAGCAATTTGCCCATCTTCTAACAATAACATTACAGATATAGATTCTCCTGCTTGCCTTATGGCAGTAAATCCTTCAGTGACCGGCTTTCCTTTAAAAGCAGCTCCATCAGAAACCGCATTATTTTTTATTGCCTTTTGATCATCAAAGTAAAAACCAGTTTTTCCCTTTGAACAAACAACCTTTTTAATCTTCATTTTAACTCCCCTTTTCATATAATTTTTTTGTTTTCGAGTATATTTCCTGCATATTTTCCTGCAGCATTTCTTATTACAGTTTTTTTATAAAACTGTTTAATTAATTTCTGTGTGCTCTCTCATGCCTTTATAATTCAGCATTTTATAAACTATTGCTATAAATTCTCAAGACATGGCCTTTAATCTCCTAAAAACATTATACCACATTTTTGCAAGATTTTCTTCACTTTTTTAATTTATTTTTTTGCATTTTCATTTTACCCTTTTTCATTTTATGAAATAATTACTGAAGGCATGGTAAAATGTTGGAAATTTCTACTTGGAAATGTCGGTTTTTATAAAGGCTAAGATAAAAGAAACATGCACATAGCAGAAAACTTATGCAAGTAACCAATTACAAAATATTGTATATATTATATTATGGTTATCACCTGGAAAGTTATAAAATGACTTTCTGGGAAGCAATCATATTATGATGGATTTTTTAAATAGCTATAGTCTTTGAGCTAATTATTAGGCTATCATGAAAATTTTAAAAATGGAGAACTGTTCCTATTTATCTATTTATAAATGGAATAACCATCTCCATAGAAAGGAGGTTTTATGCATATTCACGTAGTTAATGCAGGTGAAACTCTATGGCAAATTGCAAATTATTACGGCGTTTCTGTTGCTTCGATAGCCAAAATTAACGGGCTGCCGGATCCTAATCAGATTATAATAGGATTGGCATTGGTTATTCCTACAGAAGATGTCTATCATACTGTTCAACCGGGTCAAACCCTGTGGTCAATTGCTCAACAATACGGAACTACCATAGAGTTTATATTACAGAACAATCAAATTACTAATCCCAATAATATATACCCTGGGATGGTAATATATATACCTGCATTTAGGTACCGGGTTCAACCCGGTGAAACCTTATGGCTCATAGCACAAAAATATGGAGTTTCTTTGCAAAATCTAATAAAAGTAAACAATATTGCTAATCCAAATCTTATATATCCGGGTACCATTTTAGTTATTCCCCGAAAGCAAAGACCTGTTATAAAAGTTAACGGATACATTTATATTTTGGGTCAAGAAGCTGTACCAATTGTTAGAGATGTAGGGAGGCATTTAACTTATCTAAGTCCTTTTGCTTATCTAATTAGAGAAGATGGCAGCTTGCAAGGTATTGATGATTCTCCGGCAATTCAGGCCGGCAGGGCAGAAAATGTCATACCTATGATGTCTATTACCAATTTCACAGCAACTTCTGCCGGACAAAATCTTGCCAGCATTGTATTAAATAATATACAGATTATAAATAATCTACTTGAGAATATTTTAAGTGTTATGAGAGATAAAGGATATGTAGGGTTAAATGTTGATTTTGAAAATGTACTTCCTGCAGATAGGGAAGCTTATAATCGGTTTCTACAGCTTACAGTAGATCGTCTGCATCCGGAAGGATATTTTGTATCTACAGCAGTGGCACCAAAAGTAAGTGCAGCACAGCCTGGCACATTGTATGAAGCACACGATTACCCTGCTCATGGAAGAATTGTGGACTTTGTTATATTGATGACTTATGAATGGGGCTATCGTAAAGGGCCTCCTCAAGCTATTTCGCCTTTAAATCAAATCAGACGCGTCCTTGATTATGCTGTTTCAGTAATCCCAAGGAATAAGATTTTCTTTGGTTTTCAAATATATGCAAGAGATTGGCTCTTACCCTTTGTTCCGGGTCAGGAAGCTGAAACTTTTAGTGTTCAGGAAGCAATTTTACGAGCTATTAGATATGGTTCTACAATCCAGTATGATATGGTAGCCCAGTCACCTTTTTACCGATATGTTGATACACAGGGAAGAGCACATGAAGTTTGGTTTGAAGATGCACGCAGTGCTCAGGCAAAATTTGATACAGTTAAGGAATACAATTTAAGAGGAATTAGTTATTGGGCTTTAGGATATCCGTTCCCTCAAAACTGG
>CAZEYH010000089.1:0-9005 GCA_964515895.1 uncultured Clostridiaceae bacterium
AAGTGTAAATAATCTATATAAAACAGGAGATGAGAACAGCACCATGGATGAAATGACACTATATATGGTTATCACCCAGAAAGTCGTAAAACGACTTTCTGAGGGGCAATCATAATATTACTAAACATATTTGTGCTAAAGGGGGAGGAAAATTATGTGGAAAGAATTTAAGGAATTTGCAGTAAAAGGGAATATTATTGATATGGCAGTTGGTATAATTATTGGAACTGCATTCAGTAAAATTGTAAATTCCCTAGTAAATGATGTAATTATGCCTGTATTTAGTATGATTACGGGTAGAGTTGATTTCACTAATATGTTTTTGGCTTTAAATGGTGAACATTATAAAAGCTTAGCAGATGCAAAAGAGGCAACTGCGCCTACTTTAAACTATGGCATATTTATTTCTGCAATAATTGATTTTTTAATTATTGCTTTTACCTTATTCATTGTAATAAAGCGCATTAATAAATTGAAAAAGAAGGAGCCTGAAGCACCTCCGGCTGAGCCAACAACAAAAGTTTGTCCATTTTGCCAAAGTACAATATCAATAAAGGCTGTAAGATGCCCGCATTGTACTTCTGAATTGGTTGAATCTACTGTTGAAGCAACTAAAGTATGAAGCTACAAAAGTATAATAAAGAGAGTATACCATGAGTATGCTTAATGTGAATTTGTTGTTAATTTTTTATAAAGCGTATATAATAAAAATAATGTTAAGAAGAAGAAAAAGAATATGGAAGGAGATTAATTCTTATGAATTTGTATAATAATGCTAAATTAGTAGATAGTCATGTCCATATCATGAATTATAAAAGCTTGGACTTTCTGGATAGTTATTTAAAAGATTATGGCTTAGATAAAATAAATGTTGTAAGTCTAGCATGCCGAGATGAAACTGAAATTACCCAGAATATTTTATGTGCACTTTTTAAGCTTAAACATCCTGAAAAAGTATATATATATGGCTCATTAATGTATCCATATTATCCATTAGATGATAAAATTCCTGACAACTATAACTTTGTTGATCAAGTTAAGATATTAATGGATATAGGATTTGATGGTATTAAAATGCTAGAAGGTAAACCTATTTTGAGAAAGAAGATAGGTGTACCATTGGATTCACCAATTTTTGATGATTATTATTCCTATCTTGAGGAACAAGAGATTCCTATAATATTTCATGCGGCAGACCCGGAAACGTTTTGGAACAAGGATACTGCTCCTGAATTCTCCTTCGAACAGGGCTGGTTTTATGGGGACGGTACATTTCCAGAGAAAGAAACCATTTACAAAGAAATTGACGGTATATTAAATAAGTTTCCTCGTTTAAGGATAAGTTTTGCCCATTTCTATTTTCTGTCAAATTATTTGGAAAGAGCAGAAGCTTTTCTTGACAAATGGGAAAATGTAAGTCTCGATATTACACCTGGACGGGAAATGTATGATAATTTTTCAAAAAGGGCATCTGAATGGAAGGATTTCTTTATTAAATATCAAGATAGAATTATATTTGGAACAGATATGGAAGACAGCATGTTCCAGGGTGGTCCTTCAGATATAATAAATACTATAAGGAGATTTATTGAGACCGACGATAAGTTTCAAAATTGGGGATTTGGAATAAACGGATTGGGATTGGATAAAGCTACTATTGATAAAATTTATTATAAAAACTTTGAATCCTATGCAGGCATTACTCCAAAAAGAATAAATGTTGAAAAGTTACTTAAAGAATGCAAAAAAATTAAGGAAATTGTTATAGGAAAAGGGGATTTAAAGAAATATACCCAAGAGATAGATAGAGTAGTTGATGAGGTTAAGCGGATTAGCGCATTATAGAAGCCTTATAAGCAATTATAATACTCCTCTTCAACTTCATCAAATGTATAATAATAACCGGCATTAATCAGTATGTCGGTTGTTGTTTTTATAACGAGGTCAGGGCTTATATCTTCAACATACAAAAGAAAGGTTAAGTATTCAAAAGTCATATCAAACAGTTCAGCCCAATTGCTAATTTCTTTACGATTTGTCATTTCACCCATAATGCATCCTCCCGGTACATTCATCTAGTAATATATGGTAATATTTAGTAATATCCAACCGGCCATATTTTTTATTAAATACGGCCGGTAGCCTAAAGCAAACAATAATAGTTTACAGCTCAGCGTTGACTTATAGACTGGAAGCAATCTACTTTTTATACCTCTTCAAACATATCTTTTCCTACTCCACAAATTGGGCATACCCAGTCTTCAGGAAGGTCTTCAAAGGCAGTTCCCGGAGAAATGCCGCTATCAGGATCCCCTTCGGAAGGATCATAAATATAACCACAAGCCGTGCATAAATATTTTACCATAAAATCTTCTCCCCTTAATTAATAAAAATTGTCTATAATGTAATTTACCCTATTATGAATTATATTAACAGAAATATAAATAAAATAAAATGGGTGCATTTAATTAGTTTGAAGAAAAATATGGATTGTAAGTTAAAGGCTAATATTTTCCTGCTTTTATATTGATATAAATAATGTATTTTGGTATGATAGGGACAGAAAATTGAGGAAAAAAGTTTGAAATGAAGAGTAAGTCAATAATCAATTATTGAATACGATAAAGGGGTGGATAAGTGGTGAGTACAGTGAATGCAAAAAGAAAAAGTACAGGAATTTCCTTAGTCAAATTTAATAATCAACTTAACAAGCATGGGGAGAAACTTGGAGAGAAACACGATAATAACCATCCACTTCTAATAGAAGATATTATAAACGGTATGAGTGACTGGGTCAGGGTCTTGGATTTGGATTGCAATATTATCTATATAAACAAAGCTATGGAGGAGGCTCTGAAAAAACCAATCGTCGGGAAAAAATGCTATGAGGCTTTCAATAAACATGAACCTTGCGAAAACTGTGTTTCACGTAAGTCTATGAGCGATGTCAAAACATATGAAAAGGAAGAAGTGTTTGAAGATAAAATTTTCTCGGTAATGAGTTCTCCTTTAAAGAATTCGAATGGAGATGTTATAGCTGTTGTTGAAGTATTAAGGGATATTACTGGGCTAAAACAGATGCAGAAGGAAATAGTTAATCAAAACAGGAAACTTCATAATGATCTTGATATGGCAAGAAAATTGCAGATGAGTTTACTACCTTCAAAACTACCTGAAGGAAGAGTAAGGTTCTCTTTTGTCTACAAGCCTTGTGAGACTCTAGGAGGAGATTTTATAGATATTTTTGATATAGACAAGGATCATTTGGGAATATATATTGCAGATGTATCGGGACATGGTGTTTCATCATCCTTGCTGACTGTGTTTTTGAGGTCGGTGATAAATAAGAATACCCTCTCTCCTTCAGAAGCTTTGACAGAATTATATAATGAGTTTAACATTATTGGATTTGATACAGATTTATATATCACAATTTTTTATTCAATAATTGATCTTAATAATATGACTCTTACTTATTCGAATGCAGGACATAATATTTGTCCTATTGTATTTGGAAATTCAAGGTTTGATGTATTAAGAAAGTCCGGTATTCCTATAAGTGATTGGGTAGATAAACCGGAATATACAAATAATTGTATTAGTTTAAACAAAGGTGATAAAATATTTTATTCTTCCGATGGGATAATAGAGGTTAGAAACAGTTCAAAAGAACAGTTTGGTGAAGAACGTTTACTTGATATTTTATTAAATGATAAATCCGGACCTGATAGTATTCTAAACAACATTTTTACTAAAGCATGTAATTTTGCCGGCATAGAAAGTTTGTCTCAAATATATGATGATATTACCATGGCTATTTTGGAAGTTATTTAGGGGGAGTAATGTATGGTGAGATACACAAAAGAAAATATTTTAAAAATAGTAGAAGAACATAATGTAAAATTTATAAGATTACAATTTACCGATATATTTGGAATACTGAAAAATGTTGCAATTCCTTCAAGACAGCTTGAAAAAGCTCTAAATAATAAATGTATGTTTGACGGTTCGTCTATTGAGGGCTTTGTAAGGATTGAGGAATCTGATATGTATTTATGGCCGGATATTAATACCTTTGTGATTTTTCCATGGAGACCTCAAACCGGTAAAGTTGCAAGACTTATTTGTGATGTGTATAATTCTGACGGAACACCTTTTTGGGGAGATCCTAGATATGTACTAAAAAAAGTATTAAATAAAGCAGAAAATATGGGGTTTGACACTATCAATGTAGGTCCTGAATGCGAATTTTTCCTTTTTCTTACTGACGATGAAGGTAATCCTACCACTAAAACCCAGGATAATGCAGGATATTTTGATTTGGGTCCTGTTGATCTTGGCGAGAACGCGCGCCGTGATATTGTTATTGCATTGGAGGAAATGGGATTTGAAATTGAAGCTTCACACCACGAAGGTGCTCCCGGGCAGCATGAAATTGACTTTAAATATGCAGATGCTCTTACTACTGCTGATGCAATATTAACGTTTAAGTTAATGGTTAAAACAATAGCACAAAAACACGGGCTTCATGCTTCTTTTATGCCAAAACCTATATATGGTATAAACGGTTCCGGAATGCATACAAATATTTCTCTTTTTAAAAATGGAGAAAATATATTTTATGATAAGAAGGATATGCTTCAATTGAGTAAAGAGGCTTACTGGTTCATAGGAGGTTTGATAAAGCATGCAAGAGCGCTTTCTGTTCTTACAAATCCCATTGTCAACTCTTATAAAAGACTGGTTCCGGGATATGAAGCTCCGGTATATATTGCTTGGTCTGCAAGAAATAGGAGCCCATTAATACGTATACCTGCAGCAAGGGGTGCAAATACGAGAATAGAATTAAGATGCCCGGATCCATCTTGTAATCCATATCTGGCCTTAGCGGGAATACTTGGAGCCGGACTAGATGGGATAGCAAACAACATACAGCCACCTCCTCCGATTGATACCAACATATTTTCCATGACACATGATCAAATGAAGGAGGAGGATATCGATTCACTCCCTGCAGACCTTAAAGAAGCAATAGACGAAATGAAAAATAGCAAATTGATAAAAGAATTACTAGGAGATCATATATTTGAAAAATATATCGAGGCAAAAAACGAAGAGTGGGAAGATTACAGAAAACAAATAACACCTTGGGAGTTGAAGCATTATTTAACTAAGTATTAACTAATATTGTAAGTGTGGTGATAATGTTATATGGGAATTATGAATACAGATAGATCATTTAGGCCGCTAATAGGAATAACTCCGGCATACAGTTATGATGAGGAAAAGATATATATAAATAATGGTTACATGGAAGCTGTAAATAGGGCAGGTGGATTGGCTGTACTTTTACCTTTAACTGATAACGATTCATTAATAATGGATTTTATTAAAAGGTGTGATGGATTTTTAATTTCCGGCGGACCGGATACAGATGCCAAATACTATGGTGAAAACAATCTGGTTTATAATGGTACAATATCGCCTTTAAGAGATGTAATGGAAATTCATATTGTAAAAAAGGCTTTTAAGGCAAAGAAACCTATGCTTGGGATATGCAGAGGAATCCAGATTCTAAATGTAGCTATGGGAGGCACATTATATCAAGATATAAATTCACAAATAAAGGGAGAGAATATTTTGAAACATTCCCAGAGTGCACCGAGATGGTATCCTGTTCATGAAATATATATTGAAAGGGATAGTATTATTTGGGAAACATTTAAAACAGAAATTGCAAGAGTAAATTCTTTCCACCACCAAGCAGTTAAGGATATTGCACCGGGGTTTATGGCTACTTCCAAAGCAGCAGATGGCGTAATTGAATCAATTGAATATATAGAGAAACAAAAACAATTTGCAGTAGGAGTTCAGTGGCATCCTGAGATTATGTGGAAAAAAGATGCAACCTATCTAAAGATATTTGAACATTTTATTTGTGCGGGTAAGAGAGATAAAAATGTTTAATGAAATTTTTTACAGCAAATGTAGCCGAAAGTCCATGACTTAAGTTGCTGGGATGAAGGCTTATCTCGTGACAATACCCGATGAGGTAACAACTGACAATAGGTAAAAAATGGAAAAACATACTGTTAGACGAAAACAAAAGGGAGTAAAAAGAAAGGAAGAAATTTAGCGTATGCCTATTAAGTTATATGTAGGTGATATAGTAGAACTAAAAAAACAACACCCCTGTGGAAGCAAAGAATGGGAAATAACAAGAACCGGAGCTGATATCAGGATGAAATGTCTTGGTTGCCAACACCAGGTCATGATTCCCAGAGTAAAGTTTGAGAAGAACATAAAAAAAATTATAAAATCGCATTTTGAGCAAGAGTAGTATAAATGAAATAAATAATAATATCGACAAATGCAGTAGGTAATTAGATACTTACTGCATTTTTTTGTGTTTTTAAAGAAATACTAAAAAATAAAATATAAAAGGATGATATATATTATGTTTGACAGATCAAATAGATACAAAGGTTATGGCGGATATGGATTTTTAAGAGTAGTTTTTACATCAACGATTACATCACTTATTGTTGGGTTGCTATTAATATTATTCGTTTCAAGAAATGCTCCGGGAATTATCCCAAGGACGGGTTCTCCAAGCCCTGATTCCGATCTTGGAATAAGTGAAGGAGCACCAAAACCCCAACAGATTGGCATAGAACTTACAGATTTACCTTCCCCCATTACAAGTGTTGTAAAAAATGCATCTCAGGGAGTAGTAGGAATATCTGTATTAAGAGTTGACAGAAAATCAATATTTGATAAGGATACTGCTGAAAAATGGGGAATAGGGTCAGGAGTTATAGTTAGTCCTAATGGATATATTCTTACTAATCACCATGTTGCAGGGGGAAAGAACAAAAGACTCATTGTATCATTGGCAGATGGAAGAAATATTGATGGTGTTACTTTATGGTCTGACCCCGTTCTTGACCTTGCAATAGTAAAAATAAGTCTTGCCGGTTTAACTCCAATATCCCTAGGAGATGCTAATTCCCTTGAGGTTGGCGAGTCGGCTATAGCAATAGGTAATCCATTGGGACTTGAATTACAGAGAACAGTTACATCAGGTATTATTAGTGCCCTCAATAGGACAATCAGAATTGAAACTGAACAGGGTACCAATTATATGGAAGATCTTATTCAAACTGATGCCAGTATAAATCCCGGAAATAGCGGAGGACCACTTTTAAATTCAAAAGGTCAGGTTATAGGAATAAATACAATAAAAGTGGCAGCAGCGGAAGCTATTGGTTTTGCAATACCTATAAACGTTGCCATACCGATTATAAAAAAATTTGACGAAAAGGGAACATTCGATGAACCATATATGGGAGTATTCGCATATGATAAAGAAATAATGCCTATTATAGATGGGAATTTAAAACTCGATACCGGCGTATATGTTGTTAATGTTGACAAAGATGGACCTGCATTCAAGGCCGGTATTGAAGAAGGATGTATAATAAAGCAGGTTGACGGTGTAGATATTAATACAATGATTGGGTTAAGGACACTGATTTATTCTAAAAGCCCGGGCGATACAATAAATATTACACATATTGATAAGCATTCAGGAAAAACTATTACTGTTCCCTTGACACTTGTAGCTAAAGATAGGGATGGACTTTTAACTAGGTGAATGGACTTTACCTTTTCGTACTGATATTTAAATGTTTTATTATTATTAGACTAATTATGAATAATTTAAGCAAAAAATGGAAAAATCTATAATATAATTCAAAAACAGATGATAACAGACTGGAGGAAAATGCCATGAAAAGTGCAGAAAAGGGCAAAAGGGAATCGAATAGGAAACTGGGCAAAACACTGGATATACATCAAAATAACGAATGTAAAAAAGAATATGATTTTGAAAGTACTATAAGGGAATATTTGAAACAAGGAAGGGAAAAGTTAATTAATGATTTAACCGGAACAAGAGAGGCAATCAAGATAATTGCTAAAGATAAGACTAGAGATTTTATGCTTGTAACAGATAAAGGATTAAATAAGGAGGAACGAGATTATTTGATTGAGGTGATTGTGTCTAGCATGTATCAGACCTTTTGTTATGGTTATGGCATTGGAAAAATAGAGGGAAGTACCAATAATAAAATTTATCTTTAGAAAAAAACCCACAAAAAAATCAAAAAACACTTGACATCAGTATTGTAAGTTGATAATATATTATGCAATTACACTTAATTTGAAGCAATTTAGATTAAAATTAGTTTATATATAATTTTGAAAAGACAATGATGGGAAGAAGATGCATCTGTACATTAAAGAGAGCCGGTGGAATGGTGTGAACCGGTATGGGAGGATGTATGTATAGCTCGTCCCGGAGTTGTATCATTGAAGACTAACAGTAGATGATAACGTTGACTACGTTACAGTCAGGGTGCTTTAAAAAGCTCCCACTGAGAATATACCCAATATGTCTGTTTACTATTTCAACTATGGAAGCGGATGACTGTTGTTAGAAGGGTATGTTGAATCAGGGTGGTACCACGGAGGATACAAAGCCCCTTCGTCCCTGCGTATATAGTATGCAGAGACAAAGGGGCTTTAGTTATATAGAGGTTAAGAACTAAAATAGGTGATAAATATGAAAATGACAGGCGCTAAAGCGATAATTAAAGTATTGGAACTAGAAAATATGACCAACATTTTTGGATATCCGGGGGCTGCAATTTGTCCATTCTATGATGCATTATTAGATTCAAATATAAAGCATATACTAACAAGACACGAACAGGGCGCTGTACATGCAGCGAGCGGCTATGCCCGTGTAACAGGTAAAACCGGGGTATGTGTTGCAACTTCCGGTCCGGGAGCAACAAACCTTATTACGGGGATTGCTACTGCGTATATGGATTCTATACCTATTGTAGCAATAACAGGTCAGGTTCCAACTAATTTAATTGGAAGAGATGTTTTTCAAGAGGCAGATATAACGGGGGCAACAGCTCCATTTTGTAAACATA
>CAZEYH010000090.1:0-2559 GCA_964515895.1 uncultured Clostridiaceae bacterium
ATTTACTTCTGCTATCGCAATAAATACATCCATGAGTGCAGCCACGGTATATATTCATTCCATTGTGCGGAGATAGAATTGCCTTTGCTTCTTTATAGTGCATATTCATTTTCATATAATACTTTCCTCTATATTGCATTTACTATTTCTTCTTCTGTCCGATATAAAGTAAATGTTCACAACTTCCCCATACTACAGGACTTTTAGATATGACTTCAAAGACATCAAGCCAGTTCTGAAATTCTACTTCCGGTAACTGCATTAGCTTTTCTTCAACCATGGCACCAAGGCCTTCAACAGCCATAGTTCTTAAAGTTCTGAGATTGAACTTGGACATAAATGATTCTATATGATCCGGGTTGAAAAAGTATGCATCAGTAAATCCTATATTGAATCTTGAATCATGCCTGCCATCATCCAGAAATCTTAATAAGCTATCCTTCATCTGCCTGATGTTCTGCGGGTAGTCTTTCAAGCAATCCACTATTGGAGCATAAGATGATATAAAAGATACGATAAGAACTCCACCCTTTTTTAATAAGCCCATGCACTGATTTATTGCTTCTTCTCTTTGGTTTTCCTCCAATAAGTGATACATAGGGCCCATGCAAAGGACAACATCATATTCTTTATTAGGTAACAATCGGCTTAATCCCAGAACATTCCCCTGTATACATGCTTTTAGTTCAACTCCTGCTTCCTTTGAATTTTTGACAGCTTGTTCCACCAACTTTTCACATAAGTCGACCAATGTAACCTCATGCCCATTTTGAGCAAGGTATATACTATATCTACCGGGCCCGCTACCAACATCCAGGACAGTTGATTTTTCCTTTATAAATCTGTCAAGCATTCTCTTTGTCATTTCAAATTCAATCCTATGTCTTAACAATCTTCCCCATTCATCATAATCATAGTTATAATACTGCTCAATACTACCCATGCAAACTCCTCCACTTTTTAAATCGGTCATTTTGATAGTAAGCTATATCGTATATATAAAAACCCCACAGAATCACATTCAAGTGACTCCGTAGGGTTTCATTCTACGTGTAGGGCCTTGTGCCCCTATGCAGCTCAAGCATTTCGCTCTTATGCACACTCACTTAAGATTACTGGCGATAAGCAGCGTAATCTAAATTATTTTATTCAGCAATGCCTCATTGTTATGGAATATTATTACACATCAAGCTTGTATTTGTCAAGAATATTTGTAGGTACCTCCATAATTTCCCTTTAGGTTTGTGTAATTAAGTATTATTTTAGTAATTTAAAGGCTCTAAGTACTGTAACGACAGCCCTTAGTAAATATTTCTTTATATTTAATAAATGCACCAAAAAAACTTTTACACTCTTGACAATAATTGTAATTATGATTACTTTAATAATATAATCCTGATGAATTCGAATCATATCTTATGATTCATAAATATGGTATTCCACCTCATGGAGGACTAGGTGCAGGACTTGAGCGACTTAACATGAAATTACTGGAACTAAATAATGTAAGGAATGCAAGCTTATTTCCGAGGGACATGAACCGTGCAACACCGTAAGTGTTATCAATAAACTCCACCAGGATTCATCTCAAGATTCTGTGTAAGATTCTGCTGAAGATAATATCCCGGTAGAGTTTTAATACCTTATTTAATCAGTTATTTTTAAACATTTTTAAAATCCTGATATAGTGGTTTGCTTCACGCAGCACATGGTCACCAAGCAGCGGATATGCTATCGCTTTTACCGAACACTCTATCATTCCTTTTGTACCTGTTGCTTTAAAATCTTTCAATTTCTTTGTTGCCTCTAAGCTCTCGTCTGTTATATCCGCTAAATTCATAGCTTTATCATATGCAGCAATTGCTTTCTGTGTCAACTCGTCAAACTCATTACTAAAATTGTTTGCCGTACTGATTAAGTTTACTTCAGTAGGATCAAGAAGGCCACGTATAAATTTCGAGTGTTCTGCCATAATACGGTTCCAGAAAATCTCCTGTTCCCACAAGTCCTTTTCTGTAACTATTTCCTCACGTCTTTGTAATCTAGTAAGCATTTTTATATAGAATTTAGCTTCTCTTAAAATGTGATCTATTAGAAGTGGGTAATTTGTGGTAAACAACCTACAAGAAAGTACATTATTTAATATATTAGATTTAAATTGTGCCAATGCTGTAGTTAGTGCTATAGCTTTTTGATTTAGCATAAATACTCTTTGTTCCAACATTGGAATTGGCATAAAACCTGAACTTCCTTCCAATCCTGCTTCTGCTTGTGATAGGCCAGTATTGATTTGTGTTCCTGTATAGTATTGAGAAATTCGCTCTGCATTTAGGGTCAAAGGTGTAACCAGCTCACCTGATGCAGCTACATCAGGACTTATAACACCATTTGCAAGTGGTATGAATTCGCCTAATAACATTTCAAATTGAACCTTAAAATTATCAGCCTCTTGTGCAAGTCTGGCGTCTTTAGCTGTAAAACTGTTTTCTATAAAAATTGAGTGTTCCTTTGCAATTCGAGCAAAAAAGAGATTAAGTTCTATAGATAAACGAATATATT
>CAZEYH010000090.1:2578-8978 GCA_964515895.1 uncultured Clostridiaceae bacterium
CTTGTTAGCATTATAACTCACCTTCCTAATTTTTGATAATATTTGTTCACATAACCAATTTATTAACGACCTTTCAAAGCTCTTATGGCGAACAACTTGAATATAGGATGCAATGTATTAATACATTCAACCATCTACATCAATTATTCCCATTTACATAATATTACACAAAGGGAATAATCGTGATTGGATAATAGGATAATTGAAAGTAATATTTCCTGAGCATAACCTATATTAGGAAGGAAATAAATATACTCATAGTGCCCGAAGAACAGTTTGTAGACCCTAATGGGTATTTTAAACCGGAAAGCTGGATAACCATATTAGATTGCAACTCACTGCAGGTAATCCTGCAACGAAAAGATGATGACAAAGAAAAATTAGCTGACGCAGTGCAAAAAGGTATGGTCGTAAAGATAGGCAATACTTTTAAGCCTCAATTCGTTGTAATGACATTTGCACAGCACGAGCAGCTCAAGAATGAACAGAACGGATGGATCAGCCAATATCGGTATTAAGTCCCTTAAGAACAGTTTTTAGCAAGGATATTGTAGCCGGGTAAACGAAAATTCCGGCAGCTATTCCGATAATCTGCAATATCAACATTGCTGCTGCTAACCTCCTTTTGTTTTTATTACCTTTTTTTACTACCCAAGCAATTGTTGCTATAAATCCTATCAATGGTATCCATGAAACGATAAGCATACCTAGATATGTCCACATGCTTAAAATCCTGTCATAGCCTGTAGGTACTGCAAGCTGTGCTTGCTGTATTGTTGGAGCTTCACTATTTTGGTAATTCTCAGTTTGCATAGGCTGTATCTTCCGAATTTGCGCTTGCGGTGCTTGCTGTACATTTTGTGCTGACTGTTGTTGAACTTGCCGTTCATTTATCGGTTGTCCTTGTATCGGCTTTTCTTGCTGCGTGGGTTGCACCGTTTGCACTTGCTGTTGCTGCACTGGTTGCACTTGCTGTTGCTTAGTTAACTGTGATTCCTGCTCAGGGATTATAGGTGTTTGTTCTGTCTGTGTTTGTTCTATCAGTGTTTGAACTACCGGTGATTGTTCTACTTGCTGCATTTCAGAACTGATAACCTTAAGGTTTTGCTCCGGCATAAACTCCGGTTCCTCTACCAAAACAGCAGCAGCTTTATCCATTTCTACAGGCTGTTCCTGCATTTTGTTTCCGCATTTGCCACAAAACTTGTGATCATTTGGAAGCTCATTTCCACAATTTGTACAAAACATTTTCTTTTCCCCCTTTAAAACAATTAAATTATAATTACAATAAATTCACCCTTTCTTGTTATCATTTAATATTTCTGATACATAATATATATAATAATATAGCATCATTGCGGTTGTTCCTTGTACTCGCCTTTCCATATGGGTTTAGTTATACTTGGTAATCCTTTAAGCACTTCCTTGGCTTGCTGATCTTTTTTAATTCCGCATTTGCCAGCTCTTTGCTTTCCTCTTCTCTTTGCTTTTTTATCTCTGCCAGCTCTATTGTTATTCACTCTCAAATCTGTTATACCAATTAAGGAACCTGATTTTGTCATTTTCAGTATCGTAATCATAGATAAAATCAAATTCCAACCTGTCACCCATATGCTTTTTTTCGTACTGCAGCACCAAGGGACGTCCCTTATATATTGTTTCATACACATCATAACGGATAACAGTGTTTCCAATAACCTTATATTTGCCTGTTTGAAAGAGTATGGCAGGCGGCAGATATGGTCCGGAACTGGCCAAACCTATGCGGTATGTCCCATCAGCATTAAATACATAAGTGCAATCAAATGACGGAAAACTGACTTCGCCCGTTATTAAATTTTTATAGCCTGTAAATATACTTACATTAGAATAACTCCAGGAACCTACAAGCATATCCAGAGGAAAATCATCCTCATACTGCAGACACAATCTGCCCTGAAACAATTCAACTTTCATACTGAAAAGCTCTATAAATAAATTTATCGGTACATACAGTGTATCACCTTTATAGTAGGGGCTGACCGTAATGTCACCCTGTTGTCCATTCAGATACGCAACGGAACTGTCAACTGTCATAATGACTTCAAGATTTATTTCCCCCTCCTTGTTTTTCCATGCTGTCGTGATCTTTCCATTTTGCAAATTGGAATCAGGATATGAATAATTATCGTTATACGGCATTTTAAACGGATATTTGTACCTTTCATAAGGTAAAAATATATAGCTCTCGCCGTCGATTTCGGAAATAACATATTCATCCTTTTTATACTCTTGATCATTAATGATTAAACCGCCATTCCATTCTTCACCCGTACTATCGCCCATGTTGCCCGTAACGTCCGTATCACCTGTATCGCCTGTGTCACTTGTGTCGCCTGTTTGGTAATGATTATCCTTCCAGCTTGATTGGCCACTGTCCTGCACAAACAGCTCATATGCCCTAGTACAGACAATTACAGCAGCCTCCCGTGAACTATTGCCTTCAGCTTCAAACCTGAAACTGCCCGCTTCAGCGTTCTGTATACCCTTTATAATGCCAACACGGGAACAATAGTACACACCTTCTTTTGCCCAGCTCTTAATCATGCTGTCATCGGAAAATTTAAAATCACCCGGTGCAGAGTAATCTTCATCCGGTATGATAACCTTCAGTGCTCGGAAAAGAATTGTTGCCATTTCTTCACGTGCAATTAAACGCTGCGGATCATATTTGTTTCCTCCCACACCCTTGATAAATCCTAAATTGGCAGCTTTTAATATCTCCGGGTTGGTTGTGTCGGTAAAGCTGATATTACCGGTTTGAGCTTTTTCGCCGGTATATATTTCATAAAATCTTACAATAACCTCGGCAAACTCCTCACGGGTTATGTTGCCGGACATATTACCTTTAATTCTGTTGGTGATAAGACCATATCCCGAAGCCTTATCCAGTTCAGGTATCGCCCAGTTGGATGCACCTTTGTAAGCTGCATTGGCCGAATTGCCCATCGATGCAGCTGCTTCAAATGTGAACATTGACATAATCAATGCAGCACATATCAATAAAACCATAAAATACTTTTTCATAACACAACCCTCATTTAAATTATTATTTTCACTATTGACATTTAACCATTATGCCCGGTACAATTTCTATTTCCTATTTCCAATTGCCATTCCGCACATAATTTCTATTCTGTGTACGAAACAGAAGTGTCTATACCAACCGTATTTGTCTTGCCGTCCCATGTTACGCCAAAATCAATAGCTTTCCCTATATCTCTTAGTTTAAAATAGTTGTTTCCCTTAATATTAAATGCAGTAAACTGAACTTCTTTACCATCTAAAAATATCTTCGAGGTTGTAGGCTTTGCTTCCATATCGGTTAGATTCGCAGGAATAACTAATTCACCGCCAATAAAGGTATAGTTTTTATTAGTTATAAGCTTTATTGAGTTGCTAGTGCCATCCCAGGTTACTTCAAATTTCTTATTGGTATTATTCATAACCGCCGCTATATCCCGCAGTTTAAAATAATTATTCCAGTTGATATTATATGCTTCAAAAACAATTTCCTTGTTATTAATCAATACTTTTGAAGTGGTAGGATGAGCTATAATCTCATTTTTTTCAGGTACTTTATCTTCAGATATTTTCATTGAGGTTAGAGGTTTTTTCATTATTCCATATTTTTCATTAAGTTTTACTATTGCCACACCTTCTTTAAAATCACAGACATCAGTACTATAATTAATAGAATCATAAATTAAGGGTATTATTTCCTTGCCTGTTTTATCTATATATCCAAATTTCCATTTATCCAAATAATCTGTTTCTTCCTTTATACCAACTGCTGCCAACCCCTCGCTAAAGGGATGAACAATATTATACTTTAAAGGAGTAATTTGTTTACCTGTTTTGTCTATATAAGCATATTTATCATATCCGATTATTGTAAAGTCTTCTCTAAATGTATGAAGGTAAATATCTTGACTAATATAAAAATTTTTAGTTAATGGTATGATGAATTTACCTGTTTTATCTATATAACCATATTTATCTTCATAATTCATTACTAATGCCATGCCTTCACTAAAAGGACCGCAACCTGCATACATACCTAATACAAATTTGCCTGTTTTGTCAATAAATCCACAACACTCACCTTGCTGTGCCACTGCCATGCCTTCACTAAAAGAGAGAGCACCGTTAAACTTTACAGGAATTACCTCCCTCCCTGTTTTATCAATAAAACCGTACAAATAGTCATTATTTATTATTGATCTTACTAATGCCAGTCCTTCACTGAAATTTTCAGCGTCCGTATACCTTTTAGTTGTAATTACCTTACCTGTTTTATCAATGAACCCGAATTCATCAAAACCAAAATTCTTTGCGTATACTACTCTTCCCAGCCCTTCCTTGAAAGGCTCACCCATCCCTTCCTCTAGCCAAATAACTTCCTTACCTGTTTTATCCACATACCCCCATCTACCGTCTAACATCACCGGAGCCAAGCCTTCACTGAAAGGAATACAATGATCATATTTAAATGGAATGACCTCTTTGCCCGTTTTGTCTATAAAACCCCATTTACAATCATCCCCGTACGTAGGCCGGCCACTTTTTTCATCATATATTTGATAATCTCCTCCACATACCGCAGCCAGACCTTCACTGAAATCTTGAGCTCCAATATAATAATTTAATGGTATAGCTTCTTTTCCGGTTTTATCTATAAAGCCACGCATATTGTTTTTATCTACCCTTGCTAAACCTTCACTAAAACCATAGACATCTTCATAATCCTTATCAAGCCATATAATATCGAGTTGTTCTGTTTCTCCATACGCGCGGGCAGTTTTTTGAATGCCCGGCACTATTGTCATTACTACCATTACTGTCATAACTATTATCAAAACGGGTATTTTTGAGAATCCATTTTTCCCCATTCTCCACCCTTCTTTCCTTATTTTAAAATTTATTTGACTCCACCTTCTATTTAATGAATTTTTCTTCGATACATTTATATACTTGCTTACTTAACAGTGCTCTCAAATAGATGGTGTTTTATTCGCAACTTTTTCACTCAATACGCTTCGTGACGCACGGGACAGTTCTCTTTTGTCCCCCCATTTGTGTCTCTCTTCTTGTGCCTCTTGTGTCTTCTTGTAACTGCTTAACTGTCTAACCGCCGTGCCCACGGCACTATTTACATTAAATGATGCTTTCATCCTAGTCTCAAGCAGATGGGGTTTTCGGCTCCAGATATTTTAATATCCCTTTTTCCCAGCTTTCTATCGAAGTATGGATGACTCTTCCCACAAATCGACTACGCAGGATACGCAGTGACGGAGTACGGGTAAGCACCATACGATACTTGGCATACTGTTCCTTTTGCAGTTCTTCATCCGAAAGAGAGATAATCTCTCGTTGAAACTTAACCGCATCCAAAGCTCTGCTCAAGTTAAGAAGAAATTTTTCCCAATCACTGTCTATGCGGTAAATGTAGGTGGCTGCTTCCTCTCCGGGCAGAGCAAGCTCAACAGCTGCCATGCGATTGTATCTTCCGGGCAAAACAACCCACAGGATGGGTTGTAGCTCCGTCTTTTCGGAAAGCTGCTGTTCCTCTGATCTAATGTCTGTATATGCGTCTACATCAGCATCTATGTCTGTATCAGCATCTATACCTATATTTTCATCTGCAACAGTTCCGGCTTCAGGAAAAGGTTGTTCTTCTTTCTCCATAGGAGGGACATACTTCATTCCGATATAAAGCCTTGTGCCATCGTCACAAAGCTTTTTCAGCAGAGGATAAGTTTCTGCCATTTGGCTGTTCCCGATTTTGCTTCGTACAATGATATTTCACTCATATCAGTATCCCCTTTCCAAGTGTCATCCGAGCTTTATTCCCCACTCATCCTGTATCATCTACGATGCATCCACCGACATCAGATGTCATCTACACGTTGCTCCAGACTTGCTTTGTATTGCATATGCCTCTCCTCCGGAATCAAAAATTATCCGAGCTTTATTTCTCACTCATCATTACAACATCAGAAGCTACCAGCGCGTTTATAGTAGTGTCATACAAGCTTTGTTCCACACTCACCACAGAATTTCGTTCCCGGCGAGTTCTGTACTCCACAGGAGGAGCATTTGCCGGACTGTGGTGCAGAAGCATTCATGGGGTTTCCGCAGTTGTTGCAGAATTTAACACCCTGCGCGTTTTTCGCACCGCACCTCGAACATAAGATAAGTGTCATGGAAGCTCCACAGTTGTTGCAAAATTTACCTGTACCGGCAGGCTTTCTGCAAACACTGCATATCGTAGTCTTACTCTCGATTTCACCCTTCCAGACAGTGGCAGACTGTCCGGCTTCCTCAATATTGCGGCGCATGGCTTCCGCACGAGCTTTGG
>CAZEYH010000091.1:0-248 GCA_964515895.1 uncultured Clostridiaceae bacterium
GCGTATTATTCAAGAATTAAAAAAGGCTGAAATGCTCGGAGTTAATACAAATTTAGCCAGAACAGATGCTCATATAATGCAGGTAATAAAAGAATACAGGCAGGAAGGCGGCAAAATGCAATGGTTTGCTCAAACTGCAGCGGAACTGGGTATTGATCAGGCTATTCAAAATGCAATTGATGGCAAAGCAGTCGCATGTTATTTACATGGAGGTGTTATAGACA
Source organism: uncultured Clostridiaceae bacterium (assembly GCA_964515895.1). Lineage (GTDB taxonomy): Bacteria > Bacillota > Clostridia > Acetivibrionales > DUMC01 > CAZEYH01. Next base: position 225 of record CAZEYH010000091.1, read on the forward strand.
ATTATTATACCAATGGAAAACTTG
>CAZEYH010000091.1:258-514 GCA_964515895.1 uncultured Clostridiaceae bacterium
TATTGCCGGTCATAATCCTGAAGTCTTCCGTTGGGCTGATGAAAACCTTGATTGCGATTTCTATATGTGCTCTTATTATAATCCTATATATCGCGGTGATGATGCAAGACACAGACATGGTATGGATGAAAAGTTCAGGGAAGAAGATCGCAGAAAAATGATTGAAACAATTACATGTTTGTCAAAACCGGTCATACATTATAAAATTCTTGCCGCAGGACGTAATGATCCTGAAGAAGCATTTAAGACGGCATGT
>CAZEYH010000091.1:524-7945 GCA_964515895.1 uncultured Clostridiaceae bacterium
AATGATGCAGTCTGTGTAGGTATATTTGGGAAGGATGATCCGGGTATGTTGGCAAAAGATATAAGACTCTTAGAAAAGCATATTAAGAATTAATAGTTCATTAGGGAGTAAAAGTTCATTAAGGACTAATAGAACATTAAGGAGTAAAAAAGGGGAAAAATTAAAATTGAGTTCCTTAACCTACGGAATGTATACATAATATTCATACTCAAACAGAATATACTTAATATGCATAAATATGTATTACGCAGATAAATTATAGCAATCATTGGAGGAACAGACATTGCAAAATACAAATATGTTAAATCTAACTACAGATTATTATGAATACTTAAAAGATGAGTCGCGTAAAGAAGGAAAAGCTGATTCAATTTCATTTCCTTGTTCTGAGAAGGAAATAATCGATATAATATTATTTTTAAATAAAGACAAAACAAAAGTAACTATACAAGGGGCACGTACTGGAATAACTGCAGGTGCGGTTCCGGAAGAAGGACATATACTTAATTTAAAGAAAATGAACAGGATAACAGGTTTAAGGTATGAAAAGGGGCATTTCTTTCTTTCGGTACAGCCGGGTGTATTGCTTACTGATGTAAGAAAGGCTATAGCTAAGAAAGATTTTGACACATCTGGTTGGTCACAAGAATCAATTGAGACTTTAAGAAAAATGAAAACAGCTGGGGATTTCTTTTTCCCTCCTGATCCCACCGAAACAACTGCTTCAATTGGGGGCATGGTGGCATGCAATGCTTCAGGAGCACGTTCATTTTATTATGGTCCAACCCGAAAGTATGTTGAGGGATTGTCTGTTATTCTTGCCGATGGTTCAACGATAAGATTAAAAAGGAATATTCAAAAGTCTAATGGATATTCTTTTTGTTTAAAAACTGATACAGGCAGATTAATACAAGGAGAAGTGCCTAAATATTGCATGCCTAATGTTAAAAATGCATCAGGATATTTTGCCAAGGAAAACATGGATTTAATAGATTTATTTATTGGAAGTGAAGGTACTCTCGGTATTGTTTCAGAAATAGAAATTAGTCTTTTAAAGAAACCTAAATATACTTGGGGAGGAATGTTTTTCTTTCAACAGGAAGAAAATGCAGTGAAATTTGTAAGACTCCTAAGAGAAAATAGAGAAAATGAATATATTGAAAATGCTAGACTTAATGCGGGATTTAGTGAGAGATTTATAGATATTAAACCTGTTGCTATTGAGTATTTTAATTCTGAATCCCTTGATTTGTTAAGAAGACAAAAAGAGAATATCAATGCTTTTTCCCAAATTCCTGATATAAAAAAGGAATTTAATTCTGCTATTTATGTAGAGTTTGATGAAGATAGCGAAGAAGATATTATAGATTCAATGATTGATGCTGCAAGAAGATCTGAACTATGTGGAGGGAAAGAAGAAAATAACTGGATTGCTTCTACTTCTCAGTTAATGGAATGCATGAAATTGTTTAGGCATGCTGTGCCGGAAGCTGTAAACTTGATAATAGATCAAAGACGTAGAAAAGATCCAAAAATAACAAAGCTTGGAACTGATATGGCAGTACCTGATGATAAACTTGAAGAAGTTATGAAGATGTATAAATCCGATCTTGTAGAGCATGGTTTTGAATCGGTAATGTTTGGGCATATAGGTGATAATCATATTCATGTAAATATTTTACCTAGAACTATGGAGGAATATTATAAAGGAAAAGAGCTGTATGCAAAATGGGCAGATAAAGTATTAGAAGTTGGTGGAACTGTATCTGCTGAACACGGTATAGGGAAATTAAAGATAGATTTTCTCGAAATGATGTATGGGCAACAGGGTATAAGAGAGATGACAGCAGTTAGGAATATATTTGATCCATATAATATGTTAAATTCAGGGAATCTTTTCAGGAATGAGAACAGGAGATAGTGTTGTGAAAGTAATAGTGTGTGTAAAACAAGTTCCGGATATGACGGAAGCAAAAATGGACAGGGAAGCTAAAACAATCATTAGAGAAGGGGTTTCATCAATTATTAATCCTTACGATATACATGCTGTTGAGGAAGGATTGAGAATAAGAGAAAAAAAAGGGGGCAGTGTAATTGCCCTAAGTATGGGAATACCAAGTGTTGTTGAAATGCTTAAGCAAATAATAGCAATGGGTGTAGACGAAGGAGTTTTACTCACTGATAAGGCTTTCGCAGGCTCAGATACTCTCGCAACTTCTTATACGTTATCAAAAGCTATAGAAAAAATAAATGACTTTGACATTATTTTATGCGGCAAACAAACAGTTGATGGTGATACTGCTCAAGTTGGACCCGGATTAGCTGAAAAACTGGGAATACCTCATATCACTAATGTTGTGGATATAAGAGAAATAGAAGAAAATTACATAGAATGTAAGAGGACTGTTGAAAATGGGTGGGAAGTGATTAAATTACCCATCCCGGCTGTGATTACCGTTGAAAAAGATATAAATATTCCCCGTTTTCCTAATATTAAAGGAATTAGGAATATGAAAAATCCCAAAATAGAAATCTGGAATGCTGAAAATATCAATATAGAGTATAAACATATTGGGTTAAAGGGTTCGCCAACTCAGGTAGTCAAAACTTTCATCCCCAAGAGTAAAGTTGCTGCAGAAACCATAGAAGGACCTACAAATAATCAAGTAAAAAAACTAATTTCTATTTTAAATGAACTACATATTACTGTAAATACTTTAACTGAAGAAGTTACGCATATACAATAAATTTTCAGCATAATACTGACGGAAGGCGATATTCAACATGAATAAAATAAGAATAATTCTGGAAAAATGTGTTGGGTGTGGAGTTTGTAAAAACAAATGCCCATATAATGCTATAAGGATAGAAAATAAAAAGGCAATAATCACTGATAGCTGCACTTTATGCAGAATTTGTTTAAGTAACTGCAAATTTAAAGCTATTGAGGCTGAAATAGAAGATACGGCAGAAGTTAAAATGGGAACGGACGAGGCGTCAATTCATGATATTTCAAAATATAAAGGCATATGGGTTTTTGTTGAAGTTAAGGGAAGAACGGTTTCAAAAGTAGCTTTAGAGCTTATCAGTGAAGCCAAGAAGCTAGCTTCTTGGCTTGGTACTGAAGTATCTGCCATATTACTCGGACATAATGTGGAAAGTATTGTGCAAAACATAATAAACTACGGTGCTGACAATGTATATATAGTAGATCATCCTTTTCTCTACAATTTTAATGATGAAAAGTATAGTAAAATAATAATAGAATTGATAAATAGATACAAACCGGATATCTTTCTTTTAGGTGCTACTGTGTATGGAAGGTCATTGGCTCCAAGGATAGCAGCAGCTTTAAATACCGGCCTTACGGCAGATTGTACTCAGTTGGATATTGATTCTGAAAAGAAAATACTGCTTCAAACAAGACCTGCTTTTGGAGGAGATCTGATGGCAACGATTATTTGTCCTAATAGTAAGCCTCAGATGGCTACAGTTCGTCCTGGCATATTCAAGGCAAGTAAGAGCAAATATCAAAGAGCAGGAAAAGTAATAAGACCGGATATTAAAATACCTGATAGCAAGGTAGAAATATTACAGTATATTGAAGATGTAACCGAGAATTTTGACATTTCTTCGGCTGAGGTTATTGTAGCAGCAGGAAGAGGAATAGGTGATAAGAAAAATCTTCAGTTAGTAGAGGAACTTGCTTCAATGATTGGAGGTAAAATTGGAGCAAGCAGAGCAATTGTGGATGAGGGATGGATTGAACGCTGTCACCAAGTCGGACAAAGTGGTAACACAGTATCCCCGAAGTTATATATTGCTTGTGGAATTTCAGGGGCAATACAACATGTAGTTGGATTAAAATCTTCTAGTGTAATTATTGCAATTAACAAAGATATTGATGCACCTATTATGAAGGTGGCTAATTACGCTTTTGTAGGTGATGTCATTGAAATATTATCTACACTTATAAATGAAATTAAAAGGCTTGGAACATGCTGTAATTCATATCATAGTAGTAGTTAATAAAACAAATGTGTACTGTGATAAATTTGATATAATATTACTTAGGAAAATGCTATGTAATGCTTTCATTACATAGCTTGTGAACTGTGAACATAAGGAATCGGAGGGAGAGCATTGAATGAAAAAACTATTATTATTGGTGTTATAGGTGCTGATGTACATGCAGTTGGGAATAGAATTATTGAATATGTTTTAAAAGATGCAGGATTTAAAGTTATTAATCTTGGGGTTATGGTATCACAAGAAGAGTTTATAAAAGCAGCTATTGAGTCAGATGCAGACGCTATATGGATATCTTCTTTATACGGACATGGAGAAATTGATTGTCGTGGCTTGAGGGAAAAATGTGATGAGGCAGGGCTTGTAGGAATCCCATTGTATGTTGGGGGCAATTTAGTTGTTGGGAAAACACCCTTTGAAGAAGTGAAAGCTAAATTTATTAATATGGGTTTCGATAGAATATATCCTCCGGGATGTACGTTAGAAGAGGCAATAAATGATCTAAAATCCGATTTGAGGATTAGCGATGCAGTGTAGGGAGGATAGAGGTTGCAATGCAGCAAGGTAATAGACAGGCAGTATAGGAAAGATAATAGGCAGTAGAATAGGAAGGTAAAAGACAGTAACTTAGGAGGGTATTAAATGGGCAATATCCTTTTTGTTGATTTTGGAAGTACATTTACAAAATTAATTGCAGCAGATATGGAAAATGAAAAAATTGTTGCCACTGCAAGTACACGTACTACGTCTCAAACTGATATATATGAAGGCTTTTTAATAGCTTTAGGTAAAATACAAAAACAGGTCCATAGATTCAGTTACGACAAAATGTATGCTTGCAGCAGTGCAGCAGGAGGACTTAGGATTGTAGCTGCAGGACTCGTGCCTGAATTGACGGCCGAAGCTGCAAGATTAGCGGCACTTGGTGCAGGTGGGAAGGTCCTAAAAACCTATTCATATGAGCTTACAAGTAAAGATGTACAAGAAATCAGTGATTTAAATCCTGATATTTTTTTGCTTTGTGGTGGTACGGATGGCGGTAATAAAGCAACAGTTATACATAATGCAAATGTTATATCAGAAATAAATACATCATTTCCTGTGATTTATGCTGGTAATAAATCAGCAGCGGAAACTGTTGTATCCGTATTACTCAATAAAGGCATAGAAGTTTTTGAATGTGAAAATGTAATGCCTGAATTTGGAGTTCTTAATATAGAACCGGTAAAAGCAAAAATTAGAGAACTTTTTTTAAAAAGGATAGTAAAAGCACGGGGATTAACACGTATTAATAAGATTATTGATGGAATACTTATGCCTACGCCATCTGCTGTTTTATTAGCTGTTAGCCTGATTTCTACAGGAAGCGGCCAGGAAAAAGGTATAGGGGATCTTATAGCTATGGATATTGGTGGTGCTACTACCGATATTTTTTCCATTTGTGATGGGAGACCTAAGAATGCGGGAGTTATTTTAAAGGGAATTCAAGAACCTGTAGAAAAAAGGACCGTTGAAGGAGATTTAGGTGTTAGCTACAGTGCATTCTCAACACTAGAAATGATAGGCTTAGATAAATTTTCCGAAGCAATAGGGCTTGAGAGAGCAACTGTTTTATCCTGCATAAAAAATATGCAGAACAATTGCCAATTTGATTGTGAATATGAATATAATATGGAAAAAGTTAAGCATGGATTGGCATCAGCTGCAGCTGAATTAGCTGTTGACAGACATGCAGGAAGAATATCTGAACATTATTCACCCATGGGTCCGGTGTATGTACAGACAGGAAAGGATCTTACAAATGTATCTACTATTATTGGTATTGGCGGAGTTCTTGTTCACAGCAAAAATCCTTCTGACATTCTCGCAAAAGCATTGTTTAATCAAGGAACTCCCAACATTTTAAAACCATATAAAGCAAATATGTATATTGATAGGAAATATATTATGGCGGCTATGGGTATGGCAGGGCTATATTGGCCTGAAAAGGCTATTAGAATTATAAAGAAAGAACTGGAGTTGATAGCATAAAAATCACAAAAAATATGTTTTGATTGTTATTTGTATGATTAACGATAACGGAGGAGTGGAGGGGGTATGAGGTTATTATGGATTTAGAAAATAAGAAAATGGATGAGTCCGTTTTCATGGAAATTAGGGAAGAAGTATTACGGCAGTGGCCAACAGGAAGTGAAGTAAATTTCAAAGAAGCTGTAGAATATCAGCATAATATACCAAAGAACAAGGTATTTTCATTTGCACTGGATAAAGCTGCAAATAGAGGGGATGTGTTACTTCAACCTAGAGCAGGGGTTGCTTTAATTGACGAGCACATTGAACTATTAAGATATTTACAAGACGAAGGTGGAGCTGACTTTTTACCTTCAACAATTGACGCATATACAAGACAAAATAGATATGACGAATGTGAAAGAGGAATTAAAGAATCTCAAGCAGCAGGTAGATCCCTACTAAATGGTTTCCCAGCTGTTAACCACGGTGTTAAAGGTTGTAGACAAGTTCTAGAAGCTGTAAACCTTCCTCTACAATTAAGACATGGTACTCCAGACTCAAGACTACTTGCTGAAATTGGTCACGCTGGTGGTTATACTTCTAACGAGGGTGGAGCAATTTCATATAACATTCCTTATGCAAAAAGCGTTTCTGTAGAAAAATCTATTATTGACTGGCAATACTGTGACAGACTAGTAGGTTTCTACGAAGAAAACGGAGTAGCTATAAATAGAGAGCCATTTGGACCACTAACTGGTACACTTGTTCCTCCATCAACTGCAGTAGCAGTAGCTATACTAGAAGCCTTACTTGCTGCAGAACAAGGAGTTAAAAACATTACAGTTGGTTATGGCCAATGCGGTAACTTATTACAAGACGTTGCTGCAGTAAGAGCTCTTGAAGAACAAACTGAAGAATATTTAAAAGAATATGGCTACAATGACATAGACCTTACTACTGTATTCCACCAATGGATGGGTGGATTCCCAGAAGACGAATCAAAGGCTTTTGGTGTAATTTCACTAGGATCAGCAGCAGCAGCTTTAGCTGGAGCAACAAAAGTTATTGTTAAAACTCCTCACGAAGCTATTGGTATCCCAACAAAAGAAGCTAACGCAGCAGGTATTAAGGCAACAAAAATGGTTCTTAACCTTCTTGAAGGTCAAAGATATGCAGAATCCGATGCTTTAAGAAATGAAATTAACATTATTAAAGCAGAAGTAAAATGCATGCTGGATGAAACATTAAAACTTGGTAAAGGTGACTGGGCAGTAGGAACAGTTAAGGCTTTTGAAGCTGGAGTAATTGACATTCCATTTGGACCATCAGTTTACAATGCAGGTAAAATGTTACCAGCAAGAGATAACAAAGGATTTATC
>CAZEYH010000091.1:7992-8928 GCA_964515895.1 uncultured Clostridiaceae bacterium
GAAAGAGCTGACTTTGAAGGAAGATCTATTGAATTCCAAATGACAATAGATGATATATTTGCAGTAAGTAGAGGAAAATTAGTAGGTAGACCTGAATAATTTTCACTCAAAACAAAGGAAATTTTAGGAGGATAAAAGAAAATGAAAATTAAAAAAGTATTATGCTCACCAGGACTAACAGGTTTCTATTTTGATGACCAAAAGGCCATTAAACAAGGTGCTGGCCATGATGGATTATTCTACGTTGGAGACGCTGTAACACCAGGATTTACAAGCATAAGACAAGCTGGAGAAAGTATTTCAGTTCAACTTATACTTGAAGATGGTCAAGTTGCTTTTGGTGACTGCGCAGCAGTTCAATATTCAGGAGCAGGCGGACGTGATCCACTATTCTTAGCTGAAGATTTTATTCCAGTGATTGAAAACGAAATCGCTCCAAAATTAGAAGGCAGAGAACTTACTAGCTTTAAAGAATTAGCTGAAGAGTTTGACCATTTCCAACATGACGGAAAGAGACTTCACACTGCTATTAGATATGGTATTACTCAAGCCATTTTAGATGCAGTTGCAAAAGCTAGACACATTACAATGGCTGAAGTTATCCATGATGAATACAAGGTAAGCACTCCAATTGAAAGAGTTGCTATCTTTACTCAATCAGGTGATGACAGATACGACAATGCAGACAAGATGATTATTAAAGCTGCTGACGTTCTTCCTCACGGATTATTTAACAACGTTGAAGAAAAACTTGGTAGAAACGGTGAAAAACTTAAAGATTATGTAGCTTGGTTAAGAGATAGAATTAACAAGTACAAGACTTATGAAGACTACAAACCAGTTCTACACATTGACGTTTATGGAACAATTGGTGAAGCTTTTGATAACGACACTATGAAAATGGCTGACTATCTAGAAGAACTAGAAGGAATTGCT
>CAZEYH010000092.1:0-8923 GCA_964515895.1 uncultured Clostridiaceae bacterium
TTGTCATTAATGAAGAAGATATTTTATTTGATGATGAAGAAGATGATATAGAAGATTTAGAAACAAGACCGCCTGTTGTGGTTGTTATGGGTCATGTTGACCATGGAAAAACATCCCTTCTTGATGCGATAAGAAAAACTAATGTTATTCAAAGTGAAGAAGGAGGCATCACACAGCATATAGGTGCCTATACTGTAAAAATAAATAATAGAAATATTACATTCCTGGACACTCCGGGTCATGAAGCGTTTACTGCTATGAGAGCTAGGGGAGCGCAAGTAACAGATATTGCTATACTAGTAGTTTCAGCAGATGATGGAATAATGCCTCAAACTATAGAAGCTATAAACCATGCAAAAGCAGCAAATGTAACTATAATTGTAGCAATAAATAAAATGGATAAGCCCGGAGCTAATCCTGAAAGAATAAAACAACAGTTGACTGAACATGGTCTTGTGCCTGAAGAATGGGGTGGCGATGTTATTGTTGTTCCGATATCAGCATTGAAAGGTGAAAACATTGACCTACTGTTAGAAATGGTATTGTTGACTTCAGACATGCTAGAGCTTAAAGCTAATCCTAAAAAGCAGGCCAAAGGTACCGTAATAGAAGGGAAACTTGATAAAAACAGAGGACCGGTTGCTACATTGTTAGTTCAAAGGGGAACACTAAATGTAGGCGACTCAATATTAGCTGGTACAATTTTAGGTAGAATAAAGGCCATGACAGATGATAAAAATGAAAGCATAAAGAGTGCAACACCTTCAACTCCTGTTGAAGTATTGGGCTTTTCAGAAGTACCTGAAAGTGGAGAAACATTCTATGTAATAGAAGATGAGAAGCTTGCCAAGAGTCTCATAGAAAAGAGAAAACAAAAACACAGGGAAGAACAGTTGAAATCAAACTCAAGGATTACTCTTGAGGATTTATTCGACCAGATACAAGAAGGCAAAGTTAAGGAACTTAATATAATAATAAAGGCTGATGTACAAGGCTCTGTAGAAGCTGTAAAACAGTCTATGGAAAAGCTTAATACTGATGAAGTTAAAATTAATGTCATACACGGCGGAGTAGGGGGCATAACTGAAACTGATGTTAAGTTGGCAGAGGTATCCAATGCCATTATTATAGGCTTTAATGTTAGACCCGGAATAAATGTTATGGAAATTGCCAAAAGTGTAAATGTTGATGTAAGATTATACAGGATAATATATAATGCTATTGAAGATATTGAAGCTGCTATGAAAGGTATGCTAGAACCTAAATTGGAAGAGGTAGTTCTAGGGCATGCTGAAGTAAGACAGTTATTTAAAGCATCAGGTATAGGTACTATAGGTGGATCTTATGTTGTAGATGGTAAGATTACAAGAAATTCCGATGTACGTGTTGTAAGAGATAGTATTGTGGTTTATGAAGGGAAACTTGCATCACTAAAGAGATTTAAAGATGATGTAAGAGAAGTTTCACAAGGCTATGAATGTGGAATATTAATAGAGAAGTTTAATGATATTAAAGAAGGGGATATTATAGAAGCCTATGTTATGAAAGAAGTATAAGGCGAGAGATAAATGAAACTTTAGATAAAATAAGAGCTAATGCAGTAGAATTGAGAATAGAATTAAGGAGTGATTTGCGATGGCTGAAAGAATATACAGGATTTCTGAAGAAATAAAACGTGAGGTTAGTAATATCATTCAGAATGAACTAAAAGACCCAAGAATTCCTGAATTTGTAAGTGTGCTTTCAGTTGATACTACAAGGGATTTAAGATACGCAAAGGTATATGTAAGTGTATATGGAGATGAGGAAGAAAAGGAAAAAGCAATGGAAGGGTTAAAAAATGCTGCAGGATTTATTAGAAGGGAAATTGGGCAAAGAATTAAGCTGAGATATACTCCTGAATTATTGTTTGAATTGGATAATTCTATTGAATATGGAATTTATATTAACAAGTTAATAAATGAAACAATAAAAGGCGAATAGAAGCAAATAGGATGGTAGAACTATGGTAAATACGGTATTAAACGAAATAATAGATGTTGTAAAAAAATCAAATAATATTGTCATACTACCTCATATTTCAGCTGACGGAGATGCACTAGGGTCAGGCTTAGCACTGGCCCTTGCATTAAGCAGTTTAAATAAAAATGTTGTGGTATATCTTGAAGAAAATATTCCTCAACTATATAGTTTTTTACCGGGACAGGAAATGGTTTCAGTTTTTCCTAAAGAAATTGAAACACCTGATATGGCAATTGCTATAGATACCGGCGATATTGAAAGGCTTGGTAAGAGAGAAGAAATATTTAAGAAAGCAGACTTTACCGTAAATATTGATCATCATCATACAAATACTGAATTTGCCTGTCTAAACTATGTCAGTTCCAAATCGTCTGCCGTTGGAGAAATAATTTATCAGATGCTAAAGATGATGGAATTAGATCTAGACAGGGACATTTCAACATGTTTGTTTGTTGCTATAATAACTGATACAGGTGGTTTTAGATATTCAAACACTACATACATAACTCATCTAATAGCTTCGGATATAATGAATAGTGGTATTAATGTACCTGCTATCTTTTCAAGAGTATTTGATTCAATTTCCAAAGAAAAAGTAAAATTAATGGGTGCTGCAATAAACTCACTAGAACTATTGGAAAATGAAAAGATAGCATCAATTACTTTAACTGAAAAAATGATGAAAGAAACTGGAGCTATTGAAGAAGAGTCTGAAGGCATTATAAACTTAGGAAGAAATATATACGGAGTGGAAGTTGCAGTTTTATTTAAAGAAAAACAAGACGAAGTAAAAGTTAGCTTTAGGTCAAATTCATATGTTGATGTTTCAATTATTGCAAATAAATATTCCGGTGGCGGACATAAAAAAGCTGCCGGTTGCACAATAAAAGGCCAACTACACGAAGTAAAAAAGAAGGTTCTGAGCAATATAGCAGATGCCCTTAAGCATGATGAAGAGTAAAAAGGAGGTTTGTTATTATTAACGGATTATTAAATATTTTAAAACCTCCGGGCATGACATCATTTGATGTAGTTGCATATTTAAAGAGATTATTAAAGGAAAAGAAGGTTGGACATGCCGGTACCCTTGACCCCGGTGCAGCTGGGGTTTTGCCTATATGTATCGGTAAAGCCACTAAATCTATTGAATATATTATGGATATGGAAAAGGTTTATAGAGCTGAGCTTATCCTAGGGGTTTTTACAGATACACAAGATTCTTTCGGAAATGTTATATCTGTAAAGGATGTTTCTGTTTCAAAAGATGAAATACTAAATACAGTGAAAAGTTTTATCGGAGAAATATATCAAACACCTCCTATGTATTCAGCTCTTAAAGTAGGTGGCAGAAGGCTATATGAGTTGGCAAGAGAAGGTAAAAACATTGAGAGAAAACCAAGAAATGTTTTTATACATTCAATAGATATTATAAAAATTGATAAGTGCAAGGTTCTTTTTGATGTAACTTGTTCAAAAGGGACATATATAAGGACACTATGTTCGGATATTGGGGATAATTTAGGTTGTGGTGGACATATGTCGTTTCTAATACGAAAAAGGACAGGAATATTTGATATTCAGTCTGCAATAACCTTAGAAGAAATCCTAAAAGCAAACAATGATGGCAGAATATCCGAGATACTTTTAAATGTAGACGAGGTTTTTAAAGAGTATAAAAGCCTTCATCTAGATGAAGATAGTGAGAAAAAATTTAAAAATGGTAGATATGTTTGTATAAATAATATAGATAATATAAATGAAAATGATTTATTGATAAGAGTGTATAATGAAAAAAATGATTTTCTTGCTCTTGGAAAAGCGATAGAAAAAGAAGGAAGGCTATATCTAAAATCTAAAAAAATGTTTATTTAAATGACACTTTGAATGACATAATGTAATGAGGAGATAAAAACCAATGGAGGTTATACGTGGTATAAAAAACAGATGGTTTGCAAAGCCATTAGGAGTTGGACTAGGGAATTTCGATGGATTACATATTGGGCACATAGCCCTGATAAATGCACTTATAAATGAATGCAAGATTAATGATTTAGATTCAATGGTATATACTTTTGCCAAACATCCGGAAAACATTCTAAAGAAAGAGTTAGTTACACCTTTACTAATAACGGTGGAAAAAAAAGCAGAATTATTAAATAGTCTTCCACTTGACTATCTGTTTTACGAAGATTTTGACGAATCTTTTTCTAAAATGCAACCTGAAGATTTTGTTAAGGATATTTTAGTGAATAACTTTAATATAAAGCTTGCTATGGCAGGATTTGACTATACTTTTGGTTATAAGGGCAGAGGCAATGCAGATTTGTTAAAGAAATTAGGGGAAAAATACAATTTCAGAGTCATAATAATACCCCCTATCAAAATAAACGACGAAATTATAAGTAGTACACTAATACGTAAATATTTGTCTAAAGGAGACATGGAAAAAACCTTTTTCCTCCTAGGAAGGCATTACTCCATAACAGGAGTAGTTAAGAGTGGACATCGTATTGGAAGCCGCCTTGGATTTCCTACTGCAAACATTAACCCGGAAGATTACCTTATCTTACCTGCTTCCGGAGTTTATGTAACCAAGACCTCTATAGATGGAAAGCTATATAAAAGTATAACGAATATTGGAATAGCACCTACAATAAAGAATGAAAACACTAAAGTAAATATTGAGACTCATATATTAGATTTTAATAAGAATATTTATGAAGAAAATATTGAAGTATTTTTTATAAAGAAAATACGTGACGAAAAAAAGTTCAATAGTAAAGAGGAGCTTATACAACAAATAAAGTCGGATATATTAATGGCCAAATATTATTAAAATGATTGCAATCATTTATATTTTCTTTCAATATGGAAATATTATTAACATATAAATATTGAAAGGAAATGATATAGTGTTAACAGTTAGTATGAGAGAAGAAGTTCCTCAAAACCTCTGTTCTTTTAATAACATAGAGGTATATTATATTCCCACAATGAAGTTTAAGACTAATACAATTAGTTTTTTCTTTATTGATAACCTTACTAGAAATACTGTTTCAAAAAATGCATTAGTGCCTGCTATTTTAAGAAGAGGATGTAAAAGTTTCCCTACAATGCCTGAAATATCATTAAGGCTGGAAGAGTTATATGGGAGCTCTTTTGATTGTGGTGTAACTAAAAAGGGAGAATTTCATATTATTTACTTTCATACTGAATGTGTAGCTGAAAGATATTTAGAAAATGTTCAAGACTTTTTTAAAAAATCATTTCAATTAATGAGTGAAATAATTACAGATCCGGTTACTGAAAATGCACTTTTTACAAGGGCGTATGTAGAGCAAGAAAAGGAAAATATTAAAAGCCTTATAGAAAGAAGGGTAAATGACAAAGTACAGTACGCAATAGACAGATGCTTTGAGGAAATGTGCAAAGATGAACCTTTCGGGATTTATGATTATGGTGACATTGAAGGGTTAAAAAAAGTATCGGAAAGTGAGCTTTACAAACATTACAAGAACATTATTGCTAGTTATCCGTTAAAGGTTTTTATAACTGGAGAAATTTTAAAAAGTAATCTGGAATGGATATGTAAAGAGCTTATTAGAGTTCTAACCGGTAATAAATTAATTAGAAATAATCTCAACAGTAATAATCTAAACAATAGTAATAATCTAAACAGAAAAACAAATAGCAACGACAACACGGGCATAGATGTAAAACAAATAACAGAAAAAATGGATGTTAATCAAGCAAAATTATCACTAGGTTTTAGGACAAATATAATGCCAATGGAAGAAGATTATTATTCCTTAATTGTATTCAATAGTATACTAGGCGGTGGAATATATTCCAAATTATTCCGAAAAGTTAGAGAAGAAGCCGGACTAGCATATTATATATTTTCCCAATTGGAGAAATTCAAAGGTTTATTGTTGATAACTTGCGGTATAGAGGCAGATGAAAAAGATAGAACTGTTGACATTATATCAAAACAAATTAACAGCATTAAATCAGGAAATATTACCCATTATGAATTTGAATCAGCTATTAAATCAATTGAAACAGGTGTCGGATTTCTTAAAGATAATCAACTGCAAATAACCGATTATTACTTTAGCCAAGTATTGGCAGAGACAAATGATAGCTTTGAAACACTATTAAAAAAAATAAAAAAGATTTCTGTAGAGAACATTGTTAAGATTAGTGAAAAAATAAAGCTGGATACAATTTATTTTCTTACAACGTGACAACAGGAGACATACATTAATGAGGCAGAATCCGTCAAAGGGAACCTAGGGCTCCCTAGCGAATTTCTTGGTAGGAGGTAAAACATAAGTATGCTGAATAAATTTGAATGTAATAAAATAGACGAGGTTATTTATAAATATAGGCATAATAGCGGTCTTGACGTTTATGTTATTCCAAAAAAAGGTTATTCAAAGAAATATGCAATTTTTGCTACTCATTATGGTTCAATAGATAATGAGTTTATAGATCCTTATAGTAATAATAACGATAGCGATAATAGTATAAAAATGCCTGAAGGAATAGCTCATTTCCTAGAGCATAAGTTGTTTGACCAAAAAGAAGGAAGTTTCATGGATAAATTTGCTGAACTTGGTTCAAGTCCGAATGCATATACAAGCTTTAATAGAACTGTTTATTCATTTACTTGTACCGAAAATTTTAGTGATAATTTCGAATTACTGCTAAGCTTTGTTCAAAATCCGTATTTTACTGAAACGGGTGTTGAAAAGGAAAAAGATATAATAAAACAAGAAATAAATATGTATAGGGATAATCCAGGTTGGAGATCTTTTTTCAACCTATTAAAATTATTATATAAGGAAAATCCTGTTAGAAAAGATATAGTGGGTAATCTTGATAGTATTGAAAAAATCAATAAAGATATGTTATATAAATGTTATAACATATTTTACCACCCATCGAATATGGTTATTTTTGCTATTGGCGATGTAGATGCAAATAATATATTAGAGCAGGTTGACTCACTAATAATTAGCAATTTTGAAAATCCTGAAATTAAGAGGATATTTCCTAAAGATTCACCTGAGATAAACAAAGAATATACCGAAGAAAAAATGTCAGTTGCAATTCCATTATTTCAAATGGGCTTTAAGGATGATACAGGCAATATTAAGGACGAAGAACTAATAATGAGGGAAGTTACAATAAAAATTCTTTTAGAAATTTTATTTGGCCGAAGTTCAAAGCTATACAACCGACTTTATGAAGACGGATTCATAAATAATACATTTGAATTTGATTATACTAATGAGGAAAATTATGCTTACTCAATAATTGGAGGGGAATCAAAAGATCCATATAAGGTTAAGGAAAAGATGTTTGAAGCAATTGACCATATGCTAAAAAATGGTGTTTGTGAGGAAGCCTTTGAAAGAGTAAAGAAAGCTACGTATGGTCGAACTATTCGGTGGTTCAATTCTTTGGAAAAAGTATCTGAAATATTTATTTCAAGCTATTTTAAAAAAAATAATGTGTTTGATTATTTTAATATATATGATAAAATAAACCTTGAATATTTAACTAAATTGATGAAAGAACATTTTAAATTAGATAGATTTGCCATATCGGTTATAAAGGGTGTATGAAAAACATTACGCTATAAATTAGATTGGTAAATTAAATTAGTAAAGTTTATGAAAGAGGGGGATAAACAATGCGTGAAGTAATTGAATTTCCGGGATTATGGGATTTGAAAATACCTGTTAGCAGAGAAGCATTCAAAGTTTTCAACATACCTATATACTGGTATGGTATTATTATTGCCTTTGCTTTTTTACTTGCAGTTTTACTGGCTACAAAACAGAGTAGTAAATATGGAATTGATCCTGATAATTTTATTGACCTTGTATTATTTCTTACTCCTGCATCAATAATTGGTGCACGACTTTATTATGTTGCTTTTAGTTGGGAAGATTTCCAAGGTAATTTTTTGGATATCATTAACACTCGCAAAGGCGGGTTGGCAATTTATGGAGGCATTATAGCCGGTTTGATTACAACATTGATTTTTGCAAAAGTAAAAAAAATTAATGTATTAGAACTCTTTGATTTTGGAATACCTTATTTACCTATGGCACAGGCTATTGGTAGGTGGGGTAATTTTATAAATCAGGAAGCTTATGGTATAAACACAAACCTACCTTGGGGAATGACAAGTGAAAGTATAAGAAGTGAACTAACCAGAAATGCTCAAAAGTTGGCAGAAATGGGTATAATAGTAGACCCGTCGAAGCCGGTACATCCAACATTTCTGTATGAATCTCTTTGGGATTTAGGAGTGTTTTTAGTATTACTATGGCATAGAAAACGAAAAAAGGTTTCAGGAGAAGTGCTTTTCCTGTATATGATTTTATATGGGATTGGAAGGGCTTGGATAGAAGGTTTGAGAACAGATAGTTTGATGATAGGAAGTAGACGAATTTCCCAACTCCTGTCTATAGTTTTTGCAATAGTTTTTGCAGTTGCCTTTATTATGAGGCGAAGAAAGGCATCTTCTGCGGACCGAGGCGAGATAGCAGAATTAGGTACTAGTAGTTATGGGGAAATACTTAAGGAATTCAAAAAAGAAGACCACTCCTTTGATTTTGAAGAAATTAATGACGATGAAAGCATTTGCGAAGGAGTTGTCAATGATGCAACTGTTGACGAAGAAACTAATAACGATGAAATTAATGATGAAGAAGCTATTGTTGAAGAATCAATTGATGATGAAGCTAATGGTGAAGAAATTAATGAATAAACTGTCGACTACAGAAATACTGATTCAGAATAATATAGCCCTTAATAATCCTGTTTATAGATTAGTAATTAGATACTCAAAGGGAGTATGTATGTATTTTGTTGAAAAAACTAA
>CAZEYH010000093.1:0-8879 GCA_964515895.1 uncultured Clostridiaceae bacterium
GCACTCATTTTTTTATAAGTTGATTGAGAAAGCATATAGTTTGACGGCTTTAGTACATTAAAATACTCATCCTTTACACTTCTTAAAAGATTTATAATATCTCTGTATTCATCTCTTCTCCACTGTGCAAGTTGTCTTCGCTGATATAATCTATCTAGAGGAATTCTTTCAACTCTCATAAGGTCACTTACCATTTTATCTGTATCAAAACCTGTAGCAATTCCCCCTATTCTTAGTGTTGAAGTAAACAAATTAATATCCATATTCGTTGCCTCACCTTCTTTCATCAACAATCAATCCGGTCATCTCCCATATCATGGCAACCAAATCCAATATCTTTTCCGGTGGGATTTCCCGCACAATCTCTTCTGTTTTAATATCAATAACCTTTACCATTATATGTTTAGTTTTTTCATGAATTGAGTACTCGAACCTTCTGTTAGCAATGGAAACTGCTTCGTTAGCCTTCTCAATAGCATCAATTACAATTTTTTCACTTACAGGTATCTCTCTTTTTTCAAGCTCTGTAAGCCTCAGAGTATTTTTGTTTACATGTTCAGTTTTTGGCATATTGAATTCACTTTCTTTTGTAGCCACATTTCCCCTCTTAAGTTCATCAGCCATACCTAATCTTACTCTACTAGCATCCATGCTATTAACTTTCATAAAAAATCCCCCCGTGAGTTTTTTGTAACTTTGTTAACACTATCTAGTTAATTTATAAGTAAAGAGTTTATACATTAACAATTAGTCTAACTAGTTAACATTATAAACATATCGACTTTACCCTAATAATAATATCGGTAAATACTCACTGAAGGTTTATACATTATACATATCTTTTTGCTTTAATTGCTTTATAGCTTATTTCTTATCCTTATGTTTTTAGTTATACTTCGATATTTTATTCATAGTATACTGGTCTCCTGTATTTTCTTGTATAAAATAACTTAAGGTACAATATTCCACTTATAAACCCACCTATATGAGCCCACCAGGCAATACCACCTCCCCTGCCTCCTAGGATAGACTCCACAGCACCATTATACAATTGTATTAAAAACCATATTGCAAGATATATTGCTGCAGGTATACGTACAAATAGCGGTATAAATAAAACCGGTATAAAAGTTACTATCCTTGAATAAGGAAAAAGAATAAAATATGCACCCATAACTCCTGCTATTGCTCCTGATGCGCCTATTGCCGGTGAAACTGATGTAGGAGAAAAAATGAAGTGACATAACATGGCTGAAAACCCCGATAATAAGTAAAATAAAGTAAATTTGAAATGTCCTAACCTATCTTCTATATTGTCTCCGAAAATCCATAGTATCCACATATTACTAATAATATGCATCCAGTTGCCGTGAAGAAACATGCCGGTAAAGAAGGGATAAATGTTCTTTATTGTCAATCTGTGTTCAACAATAGCCTTTGAAAATACTGCAGGAACAAGGCCATACTTGAATACGAAAATTTCCTCAATTCTAGCAGGCATTATGAACTGGAACAAGTATATTATCGTATTCATTACTATTATGATGTATGTAACATAGGGTTTTTTCAAACTTTGAATATTATCTCTCAATGGGAACATATGTTTTTGCAACTCCTTAATTAAATAATTTATTATTAAAATATGGTATTTTCATTTAATATATACAAACTTCATATAGTAATTTATTAATTAACGTGTTAATTTACATTTTATAGTTTAACATATATATTACTTAATATCATATGATATTGAGTAATATATGGTAGATTTAAATTTTGTATAAACAATATAACAGTGTAGTATTTCTAAAGCCTATAAAAAATAGCGCAATTTATATAAAGTATTGTAATTTATTTTCACTTTATTTTATTTTTTTACAAGCTTCACTTATTTTCTTGAATTTCTTGTATTGATTTATCGAATTATTTTTGTTGATATTTCCTATAATGTCTCTTATAATGATATCAGTAGTGCATAATCTTTCCAATAAATTAAATTGAGGTTTGGAGTTGAATTTATGCGTTTTATAGTTAAACAGAAAATTTTGACCTTTGGAGATGATTTTGTTATCAAGGATGAATTTGGAAACGACCACTTTATTGTAAAAGGTAAGGTATTTGCTCTTGGTGACAAATTAAGGCTATATAATATGAAAGGTGAAGAACTTTTTTATATTGAGCAAAAGCTATTTCGATTTTTACCCGAATATACCCTCTTCCATTTAGCTCAACCTGTAGCAACCGTCAAAAGAGAATTCACGTTTTTTAAGCCCAGATTCAACATTACAAGTACCCTAGGTGACTACACCATTGACGGTAATTTTTGGGGAATGGAATTCTCAATATTGAAAAATGGTTCACCTATAGCGCAAGTCTCTAAAAGATGGTTTGCCTGGAGGGACACCTATGGGGTTGATATTTCAGACAATGAAGACTTCGCTTTTATCCTTTCCCTTGTTATTGTTATTGATCAAGTGATTCATGACAATCATCATAACAGTGGGTAGTCCCCCACTGAACAAGGTGCTATTATAATTTGAGTCAATTCAGCTCCCGCCTATAGAGACGAGAGGCTTCTTGATGCTTTAAGTAATATCACTTATTAGTGAAATATGTAGAATAAAGCGGAGCAACTCCCCCGCTTTATTCTACATTCACTTTTTTACACCCTTTTTAAACTATACTATTTCTTTAATATTTTATTCAATATCTATTTTTCGTTTCTTATCCTTTATCTCTTCAACTTTTGGTAAGGTTACTGTAAGAACTCCGTTGTTGTACTTTGCTTTTACATCCTCATGTTTAATATCCGGTACATAAAAACTTCTACTGCATGATCCATATCTTCTTTCTCTCCTGATATAGTCCTTTCTCTCTTCTTTTAGTTCTTCATCTTTTTCTACGCAGATACTGAGAACATCATCTCTGAGCTCTAATTTAATATCCTCTTTATTTACTCCAGGAATCTCAACATCAACTATATATTCGTTTTCCGTTTCTTTAACATCAGCTCTCATAGGACTTACAGGGGCTAGAAATGTTGGTACAAATGAATCATTAAAAAAGTCTTCTACCATACTCCCTATATCCCAGATACTATCCCTCTTTCTTAAACCTGAACCTCTTCTATATGGAACTAATCCAAACATAAACAACACCTCCAAATATTTTTATGTTTTATATGTTTGTCTTTGACTTTCTTTGACCTTCTATATATTTTGTATCATAAATTTTATAGATATGCAATGTTGGTTTTTAGGCATTATCTACCTTTATGAATGGTTATTCCTTAATATATCTACTTCCCTCTTGTTTAATCACCAATTCTTAACTTTATGTTTTTTCAATCCAATCATTTTCAACATTTGTTCTTTTTCCAATACGCCTATTATCATCATCAGTGATAAACCAATAATAATATTCCCGCCTATGGAAAAACCAATAGTTAATATTTCACGCTCAATAAATATGGTAAAAAAACTGTAGATATATTTACCTGCAAATAGCATAAAGACCCCTACAGCACCGGGTTTTAATATCCAATTTCTTATATCGATAGACATTCCTGTTGCCTTTATCACGGTTGATAAGTTTAACGCACATATCAAAAGTGAGCTGATAAAAATAGCTGTTATGTAGCTTTTGATACCGTAAACAGGAAGTAGAAAATATACAAATCCTATTCTTATTATATAGCCTATAATAGAATTTCTAAGAGATATATTCTGTTTACCCAGACCATTCATTATTCCTGTCAATGTTTGTTGGAGATACGTAAAAAGGCAGGTAAACGCCAAGAGATATAGGAGCTCACCAATATTCTCCTTTCTAAATATAATATTGCTTATTTCATTTGGATAGCATATAAATATAGCAGAAAAAATAAATCCTAGGACAAAACTTATCTGTATGGATTTAGAAATCCTGTAATTAGCTGTCCTAAAGTTATTCAATGATAATGCTTCTGAAATTGCCGGTACCAATGTTATTGCAAGGGATGATGTAACTATGCAAGGGAAATATATAAGAGGCATTGCCATCCCTGTTAGTTTCCCATACAATCCTATACTCTCCTGGTAATTCATCCCGCCTGCCAAAAGCCGCCTTGGTATAAGTATTAACTCAATGGCAGACATAGCTGATGTAATAAATCTGTTTGAAGATACAGGCAAAGAAATTTTGAATATTTCGCTTAAAACTGTTCTTTTCCTTATTAGACCCTTTCTGGATTTGCTTTTTATGTACTTTTTTATTCCATGTCTATACATAACATATAGTACTAATAAACTTGCTATTTCACCTATTGCCATTGCTCCTGTTGCAAAAGCACATGCATACTCCAGTCCTTTATCCAGAAACTGCTTAGCTGCAAATATTACAAGACTGATCCTTACAACTTGCTCAGCTATTTGGGACCAGGCAGTAGGCATTACATTCTGCACACCATAAAAATAACCTTTCAAAGTAGAAGACAGAGCAATAATCGGTATACAGGGAATAAGTAATATTATGGAATAGTAAGTTCTTGGTTCTTTTAAAAGCTTGCTTGCAATAAAATCGGTGTTTATTAAAAGGAAAAGAGAAATTCCTGTACCAGCAGCAAAAACTACTAACAAAGCTATTAATGTTATTCTTCTAATGTTAGCAAACTGCCTTATAGCCATTTCTCGAGCTATCATTTTAGATACAGCTATAGATACACCGGAGGTAAGAGTTAATATAATAAGGGAATAGACCGGAGATATCAGCTGAAAAAGTCCCATTCCTTCTGAACCCAGCAAGTTTGAAATATATATTCTGTAAACAAAGCCCAGTAATCGGACAATAAGTCCGGAAATCATTAAAATTACAGCACCGCTGATAAACGATTTTTTAGTACTCATCATGACCCCTTTTCAAGAAAGTTCGCTAGGGAACCCTAGGTTCCCTTCCTCTAAAATAAGTGTCATGATATAATTATTACTCATAATGCAAACTTATGACAATTATTTGGCTATCTTTAACAGCCTGTCTCTTTTTCTCTTCTCTCCAACCTCGCATTACGCCTTTGTTCCGCTTCCATATAATCTTTCTTTTCTTCTGCAGTTTCTGGAAGTATAGAAGGTACAGGAGTTGGGTTTCCATCGTAGTCAAGTGCAACATATGTTATATATGCTTTATTTGTTTGAATAACTGAACCTGTCTCATAGTTCTCTGCAAACACACTCACAGTAACCTCCATAGATGTCCTGCCTACCCATGTCAACTTTGCCTTTAATATCACAAATTCACCCATCCTGACCGGGTGTCTGAAATCCAAACTATCCAGAGCAACAGTTGCTACTACCTTGTTCGAATGTCTTGATGCTGCCATGGCTCCTGCAATGTCAATCCAATGCATTAATCGTCCTCCAAGCAAATTACCAAGGACATTTGTATCATTAGGAAGAACAAGCTGTGTCATTTCAATCTGAGACATCGAAGGGCTTTTTCCTTTGCTGTTCACTCTGTCATTATCACAAATTGTATTGTTAGCATTTTCAATCTCTTTTTCACTAATTCTATTTTTCTCATCTTCTATATTTTTATTATCTACTATATTTTTATTATCTTCTGCAAATTGTTCTCTAACACCCTGCATTATTATTCCCTGCCTTTCTCATCAATCTATTCAATCTTTTTTTCAAATCAGTCTTTAAATCAGCTCTACGCACACCAATACTATTATCTATACCCAATTTTAGAGATACTTCAATCGCCTTATTTGTCATTTCTATAGCTTTAGGAATATCCTTCACTTTGTGTTCATAATATTTTGCCAACTCTATTAAAGAAAATATAGATGGAATCTCTTTGTTTGATATCATGTCTTTCCAATACCTAACAGCTTTTTCATATTCATTGTTCCTTTTGTATATTTGAGAAAGCTTTCTCAATGCTGTTTCTTTAACAAAAGGATCCTTAGATTTCATGCATTTCTCAAGACAATCAATAACAGAATCGTACTCACCTGTGGATTCAAACATTTTTCCCAAACCAATAAGTTCATGTTCGCATTCAGCTTCTGAAAGGGGATCTTCTAGCATATTATTTATTTTAAAAATAAGAGATACCATGGATAGTATGTCCTGTTCGTTGTGCTTAACAACCCTTTTAATTTCTCTTGCATCCCTATCAATAACATATTTAAAATAAACTGAAGGAATTAAAGCTCCCGGTATATCATCAACTCTGTATTCTTCAAGGATATTCTCTTCTAGAGAAGAAAGAGCACAGCTCTCAAGTTTCCCTTTCCATATCCTCCTGGATGGAAATAACAGGTCAATATGGTTAACTTCCTCGCTAGCAAGTCTTATCCTGTTAAAAGTATATCTGGTATGAATCAAATTCCAGTCAAAAGCCTTGCCATTGAATGTAACAAGGCCTTCGTAAGATTGGAATAACAGGTTTAATGAATTCAACATTGCTATTTCTTCATTATAATCCCTCATAAAATACTGACGTACAATGAATTCGTTATCTTTAAAAAAGCCTACCCCTATAAGAAAGGCTACAGTTCCGACTCCGCCCGATAAACCTGTAGTTTCTACATCAAGGAATAAGAAATTACGAAGGGTTTCATTATTACCGCCATTATCGCTAATATCAGGACATAATCTTTTTAAGGAATGGCAACTAATATTTAAAACATCTCCAAGACAACAGCCACCATACAGATATGATAGAGGATATCTGTTTTCAATAATAAAGCAAGAGCCTTCTTCATCATTGTAAATATGCCCTTCAATGATATTTTCTATTTCATATTTCTTCTTTATATCGATCCTTTCTGTAGCTTTGTGACTTGCTGTTTTATAATCTGCCGTTTTATGAAATTTTCCGATTTCCATGGAAACTTCTTTATCATTATGCTCATTGGAATCTTTTTTCCCCAAAGATAGCTTATTATAATATTTTAGCTTACTGATAATATCCATGTTCATAACCCTTTCACCTACTACCATTCTTATTGCCAACGGATCTTGCTAACATGAGCTATGGCTTTATTCCCTACAAACCCCATCTTTCACAATATTTTCAATAGTGTTTTCTATTATACTTTTAATAAGCATTAGTGTCGTCTCTTTAGGATTATCACTCCCCGAAAATTCATTTAGAGGCCCTACACACGATGGACATCCCGATTCACAATCACAGTTTTCTATCATGCTTTTTGTAGTTTCAAATATTTCTTTGTGAATTTCAAAAAGCTTATTACTAAAACCTACTCCCCCGGGGTAATTATCATAAATATATATGGTAGGTCTTTGAGTGAAAGATGATTTAACCTGGTACACTACACTTATATCACGAGGATCACACATCAGATATATGGGTGCAGCATTGGACAATACATTGGATAAACCAAGCAGCCCGTTTTGTATATTGGTTTGGGACATACTTTCGGATATTTTTTCAGAAAAACTGATCCAATATGACGTAGTATGCATACTGGTTTCAGGAAGATTTACCGGTCCCGAACCTATATTTTCATGAGTATAGAACTTGATTTTCTTAAACATAGTAACCAAAGATGATACCATTACCTCACCACAGTTCTTAACAATATCATTACAGTTTTCTTCCCTGAATACATCAATAACTTTCAAGTCAACAGCAAGATTTGCATCAGTATAATAATCTACATCCACCATCTTTACATAGGCTTTCTTTTCTTCAAAATCCAGCTTTTCTACCTGATATTGTTGCCCTTCATGAATGTATATGGCTTCTTCATGAAGAAGCATGGGTGCACTGAACCTACAGCATTCGCCAATAACTCTGCGGTCGGGAGAAGATATATCTATAATAATGAAGTTTTCGTTAGATGCACTCCTCAAACTGATTTCGTCTGCAGGAAATACATCAGACATCCAATACCACCTGTTCCCTACATGTCTCAATATCCTAGCTTCTTCCATATATGCCAGTATTTCGGTTGTTGTATCTACACCGAAATTTTCTCCATCAGTAAAGGGCAGCTCAAATGCTGCACATTTAATATGATTATATAATATAACAAGATTATTCGGGTTTATGAGCCCGTTTTCAGGACTTTTTTCGAAGAAATAGTCCGGATTATTTATTATATACTGATCTATGGGACTGCTGCTTGCCACGAGGATAGCTGTCGATATGCCGCTCTTTCTTCCCGCCCTTCCTGCCTGCTGCCATGTGCTGGCGATTGTGCCGGGATATCCGCACATAATGCATGATTCAAGACTACCTATATCGATTCCCAATTCCAAAGCATTTGTTGTGACAATTCCGGTAATTTCGCCATTTCTCATACCTCTTTCAATTTCCCGTCTCTGATTGGGCAAATAACCTCCTCTATAGCCTCTTACACTATTTTTATTTTTTATACTTTTATTGAAAATATCTTTAAGATAAGTAACAAGAACTTCAACATTCAATCTGCTTCTTGTAAATACTATAGTCTGTATGAGATTTCTAATAAATATATCAGCGAGAAATCTTGTTTCAAGGGAACTGCTTCTTCTTATCCCAAGTTCTCTGTTCACCACCGGAGGATTATAGAATATAATATGCTTTTCTCCTGATGGAGCACCATTATTATCTATAACTTCAACATCAGAACCGATTATTCTTCCTGTCAATTCCCCGGGGTTGGCTATTGTTGCCGAACAACAGATAAATTGCGGATTCGAGCCGTAAAAATCACAAATGCGTTTTAGTCTACGCATGACATTAGCCATATGGCTGCCGAATACTCCTCTGTAATGATGAACTTCATCAATAACTACATATTTTAAGTTTTCAAAAAGCTTTGTCCATTTTGTATGATGAGGAAGTATGCCGCTGTGTAACATATCAGGGTTGGTAACCACAATATGACC
>CAZEYH010000094.1:0-8802 GCA_964515895.1 uncultured Clostridiaceae bacterium
TTCATTAGTGTTACCACCTCCGGGGGAAGGATCCTTTCCCTTTCATCTATTTAGACACATGTTCTGACTATATTGTAACAAAAATTAGAAAATAAATTTCATAAATAGGAATTAGGGCAAATTTCTTCAAATTCAAAATATGTACTCATTTTCTTCCGATTTTAAAATGCACCGAGGAAAGTATCAATATTTTTCAATAGACAAATGAATTATAATATGATATTTTATATTAGTAAATTTAAATGCAACTGCAAAAAGTAGCAGTAATCATTAATTAGCAGTTTCTTAAAACTGATGAAAAATATGGAGATTCACTATTCTAAGTTGACAAATAGTATGCGTCCCCATTCTTTCATAAGGAGACAAGGGAAATGACTAAAAATAATAAAAAAAATAATAAAAACAATATACTAAAATTCAAAAAATATTTAAACTCACTTTCAATAAAGTTTATTATTTGTACTGCTACGGTTACGCTTATTTCAGTTTTATCCATAGGATTATTTTCTTTTTTATATATCAGTAATAGTATAAATGAGGAAATTACACGTTACAATACCCAACGTTTGAGTTATGTTAAGGAAACCGTAGATAATAGGGTGTTTGGAAAATCGCTTAATATTTTATCGGAACTTTTGGTAAAAAACGAGTTTAATGAATTGCTATATTATTACCTACAGCATCCAAAACCCAACAATTTATCAAAGATTAAGTCAGTTATGACTATCTTAAAGAATAAAGCAATTACAAACAGCGACATATTATCTTCAGTATCAATTTATTATAAAAACAATGATATTGTAATATCCTCATCAAGTGGGCTCAAGTATCTGAATGACACAAATAAGACGCTGCCTTTCGATGATGAGTGGATTGATATTTTTAATAACATGAGTAAAGATAATAAAGGAAATATTAAAAATGTTATATGGCTTCCTACAAGAGAAACTCCATGTTTAGATAGCTATACAGCAAATGAATATAATATATCAATTATTGGAAAGTTTCCGCAAAATTATACCCAGGATGGTTATGATTCCTTATTATGTTTGAATATCAGCGAAAAAAGCATAAGGAATACAATAAATGATATTGTAAAAGACGATGAAATAAATGTTTTAATGGTTGATAGTAAAGGAAATGTAATGTCTGATAATAATGGCAAAAGTATTTGCTCAAACATAAGTGATAGCGATATTTTTAATGTTATAAACCAGGATTCAGGGACGAATGTTATAGAGACTAAACCATTGGTAGAAATAGATGGAATAGAAACAGTAATTTCATCAGTAAAGTCAGATTACTGTGACTGGTATTATATTCTTATGGCACCTTCATCGATATACTTCCAGAAAACAGTTATTGCAAGAAGAATAATATTTACATTATGTGTAATAATATTTTTTATTTTACTTTTTGCGGTAATGTTGATTTCAGTAAAACTGACATATCCATTTAATAGAATATTGGTAAATGCAAAAAATGTGCTGGGTGAAAAGCACAGCAAAGTGTACAAAAATGAACTATTATGTATTAATGATGCATTAAATATGCTTTCTCAAAAGTCAAGTGTACAAGAAAAAATTTTAAATGGCAATAGAGACTTAGTTAGACAGACCTTTTTCCTAAATTTAATAAGTGGACAGAAATGTAATGATGATGATGTAAAAAAGACTCTGGAGTTTTTAGGTATGGATATGAGTCTTCCTTACTTTACAGTGGCAATCGTACAGAATAATATGTTTGCTAAAGGTGATTCCCTGTTTAGTAAAATAGAAAATGAAATATATCATTATATAGATGATAGAGTATATGATTATATAAACAGGGATTTGAACATTATTTGTATAAAATCCGATGAGCATCATATTTCGTTAATTATTAACCACTTAATACCTTCACCTAAAATTGCCGTTGATTTTACTAATAACTTAAAAGAATACATTGAAAAAAGATTTGATGCAATTCTACATTACAGTATTGGAACTGTTTGCAATAAAATTAATTGGATTGACAGGTCATTTTACAATGCTTATAGTGCTTTGGTATATTCTTCTATTTACCCCACAGTAATGGTATTTGAATATGAATTAACACAGGAATGGGATAAGAATGATAATTTAGAATACAGATATATAAATAGTTTTATTAAAAGCCTGAACGAATACAGACTGGACAACTGCAAACAATATTTATATATTATTATGAACAATGTGATTGAAGAACATTTATCATATAAAACATATAAAAATATTATCAATGAGATAATACTATCTATAGAAAAACTTGTAATAAATACCAAAATTGACTTAAGTGAAATATTCAGTACTTCAATTGCTGATCAGGTAGAATCTCAATACTATATTATTGATGTATTTAAAACTATTGAATGTATATTGGAGAAACTTCTTGATCATATTGTATCTCAACATTCTGGCCTTAATACTGTATATGTTGCAGAGGCAAAAAAGTTTATAGAAGAATATTATTATAAGGATATTTCTATTCAGGATATAGCGGATAAACTGAATATTAGCAGACATCATCTATGCCGTGTTTTCAAAGAAACCACTGCTAATACCCTTTTAAATTACATTACTGAAGTAAGGATGAATAAAGCTAAGGAGTTATTGGCTGAGGGCAAGCTCACAGTAAATGACATAGCAAAAGAGATCGGTTTTAATAATACCACTTACTTCAATAAAAAATTTAAGCAAAATTTTGGTATTACACCAACACAGTATCAGAGTAATATAGCACGTGAAAAGACGGTATAGCAAGTATTCCAGCATAAATATCAATATCATTTAAACATATCAATAAATTTCAATACATATCTGTCAATACATTTAAACTATATCAATAACTTTGAATAGACAACTATGAAGGGGTTATGTTAGCATTAAGCTGTAAAAATACTGAACAAAAAAAATAGATGAGTAAAAAATGAAAGAGGCGAGATTGTGAATCCTTCAAAAATTGTTGTATCAAATTCAAATATAATAAGTAATAAGAAACTTTCAGATAGACCACAAAGAGTCTCAAAATATTTTGGGGAATATGTTAATAATTATCAGCTTGTTCTGATGTTTTTACCCGTTATAATATGTCTTGCATTGTTTAGTTATGCACCAATGTATGGTATTGTTATTGCATTTAAAGATTTCCAACTGCTAGATGGCATTTCAGGAAGCCAATGGGTGGGTCTTGAGAACTTTAGAAAACTGCTTATTACCCCTAGCTTTCATGAAGTGTTCAGAAATACAGTAGTAATAAGTTTATTAAGAATATTATTTGGATTTCCTGCACCAATTATTTTATCTATATTGCTTAATGAAGTATACCATAATACTTATAAAAAAATAGTGCAGACAGTAAGTTATTTGCCACACTTTCTTTCATGGGTTGTTTTGGGAGGCTTGTTTACGCAGGTTCTATCACCTTCTGGTGGCTTAGTAAATCAGATAATAACTGCTTTTGGCGGGAAACCTGTATATTTTTTAGCAGATCCGAATCATTTTATAAGTATGTTGATAGCTACCGGTATATGGAAAGGTGTGGGATGGGGAACAATTATATATCTTGCCGCAATATCATCAATAAATACAGAATTGTACGAAGCAGCTATTGTTGACGGAGCTGGCAGATTTAAACAAATAATACACATTACACTGCCATCAATAGCACCAACTATTACTATATTATTCATCCTGCAAATGGGGAATATTGTAAATGCTGGTTTTGACCAGATTTATAATCTTTATAATCCGGCTGTATATAAAGTAGCAGATATTATTGATACATATGTATACAGAAAAGGTCTTATTAGCATGCAATATAGTTTTGCCAGTGCTGCAGGTTTATTTAAAAATATTATTTCATTCATTCTTGTATTATTTACGAATTACATTGTAAGCAAGTTTAGTGAAAACTCAATTTGGTAAATCCAAATTGGTAAATAGAAACATGGTGAAATTACAAACTCTTTTATATAGTGAAAGGATGAGCTTAACATGTCACGGATATTACAAAAAACATTGGGAGATAAAATTTTTGATGCATTAAATTATATATTTCTGTTTATATTTTGTCTTACAATATTACTCCCTTTTATTCACCTTCTTGCACAGTCTTTTGATAAGGTGGGAAATATTTCTGCTGAAGGTTTATACTTATGGCCGGAAGAGTTTACCTTTGATAATTACAAAATGATTGCAACAAACAGATATATATGGAATGGCTATTATAATACACTTTTTAGAACAATTGTCGGCACCGGATTGTCATTATTTTTTACATCAATGGGTGCTTATGCATTATCGAAAAAAAGATTTCCTAACAGGTCATTTTGGACAATGGTAGTTGTGTTTACAATGTTTTTCAGTGGTGGACTTATTCCTACTTTTCTCTGGATAAAGAAACTTGGACTTCTTGATAAAAGGATGGTTCTTATACTGCCGGGACTTATTGGTGCATACAATCTGGTATTAATCAGAAACTTTTTTCAGCAGATTCCGGAAGAAATAGAAGAATCAGCAAGAATTGACGGTGCTAAAGACTTTACTGTATTTTTGAGAATAATACTGCCGGTTTCAAAGCCAATTCTGGCGACTGTGGCCTTATGGTTGGCAGTCGGACACTGGAATGCATGGTTTGATTGCCTTATTTATATAAGAGATACAAAAAAATATGTAGTACAGGTAATACTTCAGAGGATAATTCTCCAGGGTACGCAGCAGATGATGATGGATGATACGATGATTCAGAGAGAGTATGAAAGCAGACCGGAAGTGATCAAAGCTGCATGTATTTTCTTTACTACGATACCTATACTATGTATCTACCCATTCCTACAGAAATATTTTGTTAAAGGAGTTTTTATTGGTTCACTAAAAGGCTGAAGCAAGTATACAAGGTAAAAAATAAAAGCTTTATCAACATATTTTATCAATATATGAAACTTAAAGCCTCATGATTATTTAATGTATATATGTCTATAAGTACCTGATGAAGCAGAAAAAAATTAATACCCGGGTTGCTTTTTAAGGTACTTTAGTATATAAAAAAATAGAAAGGGGAATATTTAATGAGAAAAGCAAAAAAAATTACAGCTTTAGTACTTGCCGTTATCTTTGCAGTAGCTCTTTTAGCGGGCTGTAGTGGAAAGAATAATGACAATGCAGAGTCAACAAAAAAGGAGACAACCGATACTACAGGAAATAATGATGGTAATGCTGACAATAAACAGGAAGAGACATATACGTACACAATAATACAATGGCTTCCTGCACCACTGGATGACGATGCTCCCATGGTTAAAAAATGGGAAGAAGAGTTCGGAGTAAAGTTCAAATTTGACTATATTGAAACAACTAAAATTGCTGAACTTTTACCCTTGAGAATTGCTTCAGGAGACATTCCTGATATAATTACAAGCCTTAACTATAATGGGTTTTATGATTATGCAAAACAGGGAATAGCCGGCACTTGGGATGAAGAATTCTTTAGAGAAAATGCTCCTAACATTTCAGAGGTAATGGATGAAATGGGAGAGGATTCCTGGAAGATAAGCAAATATAACGGAAAAATGTTTACAGTGCCCGGTATTAACTGTGAATACATGTATGGAGCAGCAATGATATGGAGAGTTGACTGGCTTAAAAATTTGGGAATAAATGAAATTCCATATAAGCTTGATGATGTAGAGGCTACATTTTATAAGTTCAGGAACAACGATCCTGATGGGAATAACCAAAAAGACACATATGGACTTTCTCAGGATGGTATAAGAATGATACTTGGTGCCTTCGGTGTTCCGGAAAAGAATTGGATTGAAGATGGAAATGGAGGAGTCATTTATTCAAGTGTAGCACCCCAGACAAAAGATGCCTTGACATTGCTAAGAAAATGGTACAAAGACGAAGTTCTTGATCCTGAATTCATAACCGGTGAGAACAAGGGGGGGTATTGGGCATTAAGTCACGCCTTCTGCAATGGGAGAATAGGTTTTACAGCAAGAGCCGTAAATGCTCACTGGAAAGATCCAAAACTCTGGGAATTAGGAGAGTCACCATTTGCCAATTCGGAATTATTTAAGAAAAACAATCCGGATGGAACTTTTGCTTACGGACGTCCTTTTGAAGGACCGGAAGGTAAGAAATTTACAGGATTCAGAAACTATAGCTTTTGGTCATGTTTTTCAGCAGACCATGTTAAAAACGCACCCAAGTTCGCTAAATTTCTGAAAATAGCTGAAAAATTAAACGGTTTTATAGATCCTAAAGACTATCTTACTACCAGACTGGGAATACAGGGACAGCATTGGGATTATGACGATAATGGAAATCCTGTACCGTTTGAACAATATCAATCTGCGGAAGACGCAACAAGAATAGGGGCATTGACAGCATTTGAATTTTTCAATAATATGAAAACTCAATCAGTATCCAACCCTGTATATGATAATTGGGAAAACAATGAGCTTTATGCTGACGAAAATATGTATGCAATCTGGCCGACTCTTGTACCTCTGCCGCTGCCTTCAGCAGGTGACTATAAAGATGAAACAGATAAAATAATTGATGAGACCTTTATTTCAATAATTACCGGAGAAAAAGACATCAGCTATTTTGATGAAATGGTTGAAAAGTGGAAAAAAGCCGGTGGAGATACATTGACCAAAGAAGCAAATGAAATATATCAAAACTTTAAATAAGCTGCTAACAAATTAAGTCAAATGGTCAAATGGGACGGTTCTTGCTTGGTATATCAAAAATTCATAATTTTTTTTGCAGGATAAGTCCCAATATGATATTTAGTTTTATTCAGGTGTAGTGAGAATATCATTACACCTGTTTTTAAATTATAAATAAAATTAAGATACCTAACAGGTGCATATTTCAAAATTGAAGAAATATTTACCAAAATCAATCTCACAAAATAATCTGAATAAGGGATTGTGATTATTTTCTTTAAAATAAATTAAATGCGCCCATATATAACTATATATAACGATATAACATTTTTTATATGTTTAGGAGTGTGTAATCGTATGGAGAATAAAGTATTAACGCCAAGAAAACTTCAATATGAGACTAGTCTGAATGACGGGGAAAAAGTCTTAATTATTTCACCTGATAATAAATGTGGAAAAGATACTGCAAAATTGTTAAAGTCTCTTGTTGAAAAAAACAAAATAAATGTTGAGCTGAAAGATAACCCCGACTCGGATATAATGTATAAGGCTGAAGGACCAATTATTCTCATAGGCAATCTTGCAGACAACAAGTGCGTTAAAGAACTATATTACAAATTTCTGTGTGTAACAGATCTCTGGTACCCCGGACCGGGTGGCTACGAAATAAGAACAATTATTGATCCTTTTGCTACAGGGTATAATATTATTCACATAGGATATTCTGATGAAAAAGGGCTTGAATCAGCAGTTCGGATTTTCCAAGAGAAATATAGTACTAGCGTTAGTAATGGTACGCTTCCTCATTTAAAAGAAGTAAAAGCAACAAGATTACCTATGCCTGAAGGAAAAGCAATGCAGATAAGCGAGGATAAAACTGACCTTAATGACCCTACTATCTATCTTACAGCACTTGGAACAGATATAAAAGGATACATTGCATATCTTACAGGAGATACGCAAATGCTTGATGACTATTTTACTGTATGGCAAAGGTTACTTAATATGGAAGTTACCCATCTTATGCTTTATAAAAAAGCTGTTGTGTGGCGAATACTGGAGATGACTGGTATGATTCCTGAAAAATTTCGTCAGCCATTGCTAAACTTCTTTTATATATGGGCAAATAGTGAGGAAGGCATAGGTTCTATAGATAACAGTTTATATCAATCACCTTACTATCCGAGACAGAATCATGGTTTAATACCTGCTCTGGGACTTGAATATCTTTCTGATTATTTCACAAGGTTCCATCCGGATTTAAAAGAACCTTATAAATGGAAGGAAAAAACTGATAAAGTATTTGCTCCATATTTTAATGGAAGCTGGAAACCTGTATGTGATGGCCTATGCCATGGTTGGTGGCTTTCACAGCCGGCAATGCTTGAATATGGGCTCATGGATGACAAACATAGGTATTTCGAGGGCGGTGGAGCGCGTAAGGCTGCAGAATGTGCTATGAGTGTGGTAAATAATGAAGGCTGGATGCCATGCTCAGGGGACAGTGATATATTAAGGCAATTTCCCGGATTTAGTTTAAGGATTGCGGCTGCATATTATAATGATGGAAGGTATAGTTTTGTTAATGAAATAGCTCCTTTTGCACAGAGAGGATATTGCGGTCCAATCACATATCCTCCTAGGACATTTGATACAGGTGTGCAAAAAGTAGAACCTTGCGATAAAATAGGCATTGATGTTGTTCCCATTGATCCACTTGTATATTATGCCTGGGAGAAAGAACCGAAATTAGCTTCAGGTGCAGCTGATACTCCTCCTAAAGCTCCTATAGATAAATGCTTTGATAAACTGGCTATACGTACAGGTTGGGGCAGGGATGATGATTACCTGTTGATAGATGGTCTTGGAGGAGGCTCTCACTCGTATGCAGATGCTATGAGTATATTGGATTACCAAAGATTTGGGGTAAGTTTCATTGTAGCGGAAGACTCCTTGCATTGGCCGGAGCCTGAAAACCATTCAATGGTTACCATTTATAAGGACGGTAAAAAGGAAAAAATCCCAAGCTTTGCTGAATTGCTGCAAACCGATACTGATGATAAAGGTAATATGTATGTTAAAATGAAGTTGAAGGATTATAATGGTGC
>CAZEYH010000095.1:0-8649 GCA_964515895.1 uncultured Clostridiaceae bacterium
TGAGTATAATAGTCACTATTTTACGTTTTTCATTACCGAGCAAATCTGAATATATTATATCATAGTTACACATATATTGTTTTACTTTGTACTTATTACTTCTAATAATTAGCAAATCACCTGTTTCTAATACTAGTTCATATTCATCCTTATATCGCTCATCTTCTAAATAGATACTTTTTACTAAATCTTTTTCCCTAAAAAATAAGTCTTGTGATTGAGACTTGTATTTTTTCGTATGTATTTCTTCTTGTTTATCTGAAATTCTTTCACTCGAGATTAATTTATAACTAAATATATCAATGCTCGTATAATCTACAAGACTAAAATCAAAGCTTCTTGCCGTTAAAGTACTTGCTTTTATGCTCTGTTCTGCCATATATTTCATGAAATTATTAGCAACTTGCTTTGCCTTTTGTCCAGGCATATTACAGTAAATAACAATTCCAATAAGTATACATACAGAAATAATTATTCCTGAAATTATTATTTTTCCAAAACACTTGGTTTTCGTTTTTATAATTGAATTAGTTTCTTCTAATCTTTCATTTGCTACTTTATTACCACATTTATTGCAAAACACACTTTTTTCTGATAATTTGCTACTATACTTTGTGCAAATCACACTGATTCACCTCCTCCTGTCTTTATATATTATTATTTAGACAAAGAAAAGGTAATATCCTTCTGCTTTTTTACAAAACATTTCGACAAAATATGCACATTTTTATGTCTAATCGTTCATCTTATATCAAATAGTCAATAAATTTTGCATTTCTGTAATTTTTGGATATTCTCTTTCAAAGCTTAAAATAACGTGAATAGTAAGCTGCATTATACAACTTACATACAATAGTACAGAGTATATTGCCAATGATTTTAGATAATAATGAGGTCTTAGAGTCGCTATGGTATAGTCCAAATAGCTAATATTCTAAATTCCGATATAGACCTGTTAATTACTAAAACATAGAAAATGAGCAAAATAGGACACATTTTTAATGTTCTATGTCGTCCTGGAAGGTTTTTTAAAGAAAATATTTGAGTGTTAGAAATTCCTAAATCTGAATGGTATTTTAAATCGATACCTTTTTATCTTCAATTTGTAACCTCGTAATAGCACCGGAAAAATCATTAATATTTTGGCTTGAGCGGGCATTTTCAAACAGGCAGTTATTGACTATATCATCAACTTTATTCGATAATATTAAATAGTAATTATCTTTTGTAGTTTTTTTCTTTGCTGCTAAAGATAAAACCCCTAACATTATCATCCTGGGTAAGGTAACATTTTCTGAAATTTCCTTTTCATTTTTGATTTCTGCAGTGATTATTTGCTGGGGCAATATGTTCTCGGTATATTCAGGCTCTTTAGTTTTTTTGTTTATTTTAGTTAAGCAAATCTTGTTATCCACAATGTCAATATCAACCATGTCATTACTAGTTAAATATGGGTGGCCTGCTAAATGAATTAGTCTTTTATAAAAGTGATCTTTTTTAGGTAAGCGTTGTTTTACTGATGTATCTATAATCCAGGCCAATAAACTTAATGAGATAATCAATAAGAAGAAAAAAATTCCAGCAGCTGTATTATCCATACTAAAACCTCCGAATCTTATATTCTTTACTTATATCGTAAAACTTGTTGTAATCTGAATTCCCTAATATCTCTTTCTAGTTTCTTGTAGTTTTGTCGAGAACCCGGACATTCGATAAAAGTTTTTAAGGTTTATTACTAAATTTAATTGCTTTAATCTATTAACATTTATTGTTCTACTTCAAATCCAAAAAACCTTTATTTTTATAACTTATTATTCACAATTAAAAAAGTATCTATATTTTGCGTATAAAAAGAAGATCGGCTTTACACAATGGTAAATATGACAAACTGGCTAAAATGGGTATAAACGTTGGTATATAAAGGCTTGAAGTGGTTTTAACCTCAAACACCTTTGTTTTTTCACTGTTGAGTTTGTCTTAATATGTGGTATAATAATAATGTGCAAAACTATTATGTAAAATATACTTTTATTAAAAGGTGGTTTCATGAAAGCAGTTGAACCTATTCGTGATCCAAAAAAAATAAATGCTATGAAAAATTATCTAAAGGGGAAAAACATCAGGGACTATACTTTATTTGTAATGGGTATAAATGTGGCATTAAGGATATCGGATTTGTTAAAATTAACTTGGGGAGATGTTTTAGAAGATAAGAACTTTAAAGTCATTAACTTAAAAGAAGGAAAAACACGAAAGACAAGGAATATTAAATTAAACAAGGCTGCACAAAAAGCCCTAGAAGAGCTTTTAGGAAGCCTGGATACCTATAGCATGGATGATTATATATTTCAATCCAGAGAGGGTGATAACAGTCCTATAACACGCCAGCAGGCATTAAATATATTAAAGGATGCGGCTGAAGCTGTAGGGATAAAAGAGAACGTGGGAACTCACACTTTGAGAAAGACTTGGGGCTATCATGCCTGGAAGAGTGGATTTAATCCTGCACTTATAATGGAAACTCTGAATCACAGTAATTTAAATGTTACAAAAAGATACCTGGGAATAAGGCAGGATGAAATAAATGACTTATATGACAGTTTAAACATTTAAAAAAGTTATGGAAAAATATCGTGAGGGATTATACATAAAGGAAGTTATGCAAAAAATATAAGTAAATTAATATACCTTATAAAAGCACTTTAAAATTAAATAAATCCGGTAAAACAAGAGAAAATTTCAATTCCAGTTATTTTAATAGTAATATTTGGGCTGATAGGACTTATTATCGGAATAGCAATTACTTTAATAGCGTTATTAGTAATTAATAAAAAATAAAGACATGGAAATTTAAAAGGTATATTTTTTGTATATGAGCAATTTAAAATATAAGTTCATATAGGGTTAATGATTGTTTCTACCAAGTGTATATAGTAAATTATTATATATTTGCATATGGTAGTTTGGATCTGAAGGGGGTTATTTCTATGTATTGTATTATCGACATTTACAAAACTCAAATCGAAGCGTTCTTCTTAGAAAAAATCAATAATACCTCGAATACTATTGTATTTTTTCAAGGGTTTC
Organism: uncultured Clostridiaceae bacterium; assembly: GCA_964515895.1. GTDB lineage: Bacteria > Bacillota > Clostridia > Acetivibrionales > DUMC01 > CAZEYH01. The sequence continues at coordinate 3,088 of CAZEYH010000095.1, forward strand.
CAGACGAATTTTATCAAGCGATTTCAAAAACTACAATTAAACATTTCAGGAATCAATTGTTCACATCCAATATTGCGTTTAATGATATAGACCCTGCAAAAACAGTTCAGCATTTCATAACATCTACTGGTTGTGTCTGGGGATTTTATGAAGAATTGATTACTCTTGCCAGGACAATAAACGATTTTAATATCGGTAATAAAAAAGTATACGTTGTAAGAAACAACTTTTTTACAGATTATTATCCCATCACTGTTCCATATGATATAGAGAACCTATCAAAGATTTATGAGGATGACTCTGCTAATATTGATAACGAAAAGATTGTTTTATATTATTCGGAATATAAAAATATAGATAATGTTTCATATTTTTCTTACGTAAACAAACACTATCCAATAGATATAACTATAGATGTCGAAGAAACTGATTTTTTTGCAGCATTACCTAAACAAAAGCAAGTGGAAAAAATATGGAGTAAAACTATAATAACTAATCATGATTTACCTACTATTAAGCTTGATTTGCTTAAAGGGAAATTGTATGAGCGTACATATGTGGTTAAATGTCTTAATAATGAATTATCGGATGAGATAGACTTGCTAAATACATTTGCACAGTATTTTAAAGTACATTTTGAGCTAGAAAGTGTTTCTCATGAAATTGATTTTAGTCTTTCCAATAGGCACCTTTCTATTCTCAAAAAATACTGGGGTAAAGATGCTGAGTTTTATAACAGCCCATTTTATAAGGAACCAGCTTATAGTAATCAAACCCAAGACCTTTCACAAGGATTTCTAATATCAAATGTTATTGAACAATGTGAATCCGCAATGATGCTTAATAGCAAGAAATATTCAGATTTAATAATAACTGCTCCAACTGGTGCAGGCAAGTCTTTGTTTTTCCAGATCCCAGCAATTTACCTGCATGAAAAATATAAAGCGCTAACAATTGTTATATGTCCTTTGGTGGCTCTTATGAATGACCAAATTAAAGAGTTGCATGAAAGAGGGGTTGGATTTGCGACATTTATAAATTCTGAAATTTCATATGAAGAACGACAAAAACGTCTTGATGGAATTATCACTGGCCAATATTCGATTGTATATCTATCCCCAGAGTTATTATTGGCGTATGATATTAGAAATTTGTTCGGAGATCGTAGGATCGGTTTGCTTGTTGTTGATGAAGCTCATCTGGTGACATCTTGGGGAAGGGACTTCCGTGTGGATTATTGGTTCCTTGGGGATTATCTTGAAAAAATCCGACGAGGTAGCTACTATCTTCAAAATAGCGATGCAAGAACTTTCCCCGTACTTTGTCTTACCGCCACTGCTGTATATGGTGGAAGAGACGACGTTATTGAGGATTTGAAAAGAAGCCTATATTTGAATTGCTCTGCAGAACATTCATATATTGGCTATGTAAAAAGGGATAATATTAGTTTTAAAATAAATCTTCCTGAAAATAGAAAAAGGAAATCACAAAAAGAGAAGAAAATCTTATTGACTTGCGATCAAATTGATAATTTTATTAAACATAAAGAAAAAAGCATTGTCTATTTTCCTTATGTTTCTCAAATTGAAGATGTTATGAATGAGCTGATAGCAAATTACCCAAATACTAAAGGGCTTGTAGAGAGATATAGCGGAAGCGGTATGCGGAGTCTAGAGAAAAATGATTCCTATAACAATTTTAGAAATTCAAATGCTTTAGTAATGCTTGCGACGAAAGCCTTTGGCATGGGTGTGAATATTCCCGATGTGGTTAATGTTTACCATTATGCTCCAACAGGAACTCTTGCTGATTACGTTCAAGAGATTGGCCGGGCTGCTCGCAAATTACCAAACGGTTATGCAATAATAGACTATCTACATAATGATATGCACTATGCAAAGACTCTGTGGGGGCTTTCAGGACTTAGACATTATCAAATAAAAGCAATAATGAAAAAGTTATATGACTTGTATCAAATAAAAAAAAGCCGAAATCTGATTTTCTCGCCAGACACTTTTAGTTATTTGTTCGATGCAAATAGTATTGATATGAAAGTAAAAAGCGGCCTAATGCTTTTGAGTGCGGATTTATTGGAGAAGTTTCATTTTAGAGTTATTAATGTGCGCCCCAAAAACCTTCTTGCTTCTCACTATATTGTGGTTCCTACAGAAGTAGAACGAGAATTTATGATCGAATATGGTAAGTACTGTACCTTGATGAATGATGATAAGCCGCGGATTACTCCAGCATATGGCTCTAAGTCAGAAATGGTAACAAAGAATATAGGTAATATTTATGAAATTGATCTAAGCAAAGCATGGGAAAATGAATTTAATGAACTAACATTTGCGAAATTTAAATACCATTTCTTTGAGGGAGGTTTGTTTTCTTTTGGTGCAGACAAGATACTGCCAAGAATTAAACTGACTATAGACTACGAAAAAGGTTATGAGTTTGCACGAGATAGTTTATTAAGGCTTGTGGCAGCTTTGCAGAAAACATTTAACAATATTCATCGTACATATGGCGGCAAACGATTTGCTTTTTCAACGTTTTCAGAAGCTTTTCATCGTCAGTATGAGGGGAAAATTAAAAGAGAATATTTGCTACTCTTACTTGATCTTTTTTGTTATGAAACTACTGATATATATGAGATACCAAATGAACAATGGAAATTTATTGAACGGCGCAAGAGCGAAAGCGGAGGACAAATAATAGAAAATGTTTACTCTATTAGAACATCTAAACATGTCTATATAGAAAACAATATTAAACGTTATTTAAGGATGGCAACCCCAAACTCCGAAGAAAAAAGCAACCTATTTGTGACATATTTAAGTATCCCTAAAAAGAACGGAAAATATAGTGAATATCAGTTAGTAGCCTCCCTTTTAGAGCTTTTCAATCTTGCTACCTATGATTTAATTGGAGGTAGAAATCCGCAAATCTTTGTAAGAATAAATGATCCATTAAAACTTAAGCGTATATCAGGATCTGGACAAGAATATAGAAACAGAATTTTATCCAATATTGAAGAACGCCATAAAAGAGCAGCTATGCTTATTGATAAGTTTATGACATCAAGTTTTGATGATGCATCTCTTTGGGATATTATTGAAAATTATTTTTTAGGATTTGATAGATTAGTAGATTTACAGCTGGGCATAAAAGGTATCATGTAAGATACGCGATTTAATAAATGCGAAAAATGTTCCACAAGAAGATATAGAAAAAGATTTACGAGAGTGTAATTAATTCAGTATAAACTATAGGGATTGCTCCTTCTGAAGCAATTGATATTTTTTACTCAAGCAGCTTAATTTAGCTGCTTGTATTGTTAATTATTGCCAAGAAGGAGAACCTTTTTTCACTTTACACTAAATTTTTTACAGTCTCCAGTTGTGTTTTTATTCATATTATTAAGGTTTCACTGATCCTTGGATCCTTGTTGCAATATTTGCCCTGGGTTGAGGTTTTATGCTTTTGTAGCCTGTATAATTTGTTTGGAATCAATACAAATAGGTGGAAAATGATGCATACACAGACATAAAATAATTTATGCCTTTTGCTCTTTTTTGTCATCATCTACTGCCTCTAATCACAAAACCCTTCAATGTACCAGCATACTACAGGAGTAGAAACAAAGACTCTATATGTTTAGCACAATAGCGATTGTATTACACATTTAGTAAATAAGTATCATTATTCAATATTGCTATGTTTACAGAAAATGTTCTTAATTTCTTCATATAGTATTACTTTTGTGAGCTTGCCATACATGAGTGTAGAGACTTACATCATCTGCGTCAAGCTTACCTACATATAAAAAATTTTTCTATTATAAGTAAACCTGTCTACTATTTTATGTTGTTCACTAAAACAACTTCAGGGCAAATAAGTTCTGCAAGGATAAGGGCTTATATTTGAAGCATCTATTATTAGTAACCCACCATCTATTAATTTATATAAAACTAAATTAAATAAGTCTGGGGAGAACCAATATTGTTCACTTCCGGTATTTTTATATCAAATTGTTCTTTTATGGTTTTAGCTTTTTTAAGTGTTGATTTCTTCCCCCTTCATAATAACCAATCTAGGCAGAAGTTATCTTTGCTGGCGCAATAATATCCAAAGCTCCATTCTCACTTAAGTGATTAAGCATGTTTCCAATCTACTTAATCCTTTTGATTTTCAATCTTTTCCTCTTGTCCTCCAGCGTCTTTATATTAGTATAAAGTAATGGATTTACAAATTTCCTTTGTCTTTCTTCTATAAACCTCTCCAATTCCTCAGGATTCATATCTTTAATTGCTTCCTCTACTGTAACTGCATCTACACCTTTAGCTCTCTCTTCTTCAATAAGCTCTTTCATGATTTCCTCGCTCTCAATATCCATAGCATTTATCGCAGCTTTCAAAGCTTCATCCATATTATCATGCTCCGAGAGAATCATAACTGCCAACCATTTTTTATTACGTTCAACAACAGCAAATTGGTGACCTCTACTCATATTGCCTCCCATGCCATCACAATATTCTTATATATAGTATTAAGCTCCATGAAGTTCCACTTCTTGCCATTTATTTTATCTTTCAAACTCGGCAAAGTCAAGATATTAATGCCTTAATACACTAACTTTAATATAGAATTATTTTTATCTACACATTAGTGAATCAATTCTGTTGTGACTACAATTTAATATATTGATATTATAGTAACCTAAAGTTAGGATAACATTAAATAATTATTATTGTATAATCCTTTAATAAAATCAAGCTGTGTCGAATGAAATCTTTTTAATCTTGCCTGATATGTACCCTTCCTTCACCAAGTTTTTTATCGTCTGATGCTCGGGTAAATACAACTTGGTATCTTCCCGGGAAAATAAAACACATAGGAACGGCAATTATATTCCAATCTTGATCTACTTCTTGAATATATTTATCAAAATAGCTTCCCAAATTCCCTTCTAGTTTTAAATATAGTTACATTTATTTGAGTAGTTTTAAATGAAGATTTTGTGTGAAGCACAGCATAGAACTGATGACCGGTTAAAAATGTGCCTCGATCATCTATTGGATTAGGTTCTTTGTCGATTTTAGTATAGAACACAACTTCTTCAAGAGCAGGGGTAGAGTCCCAAAGTTGACCAGTTGCCCCTTTGTATGCTCCTATAGAACCGTTTATTATAGTTGCTAATAGTCCAATAATACATAAGACTATACCTGCAACAGCATAACTTCTATTTTTGCCAGAATAGCTTTTTATACCAAAAATCAAGCCTATAATAGATATGGGTGCGCCAATAATCGGTATAATCCATGCCACTAAGCCAATAACTCTAAGTATTTGTGATACATAGGATTTATCACGTTTAGGTTTCATCATAGTTACCATATTAAAAACCTCCCATAAATTAGTTTTGTATAAAATTTCACAAAAGTTATTATAAACTAATTTTTATACTTATTCGCCATAATATGGCATAAAACCTTTATTTTTAGATAATAGTTTTGAACTTGTTATCGGTTCCCACAATAGTATTTAGATTTTTACACACTA
>CAZEYH010000096.1:0-8621 GCA_964515895.1 uncultured Clostridiaceae bacterium
CACGGTTCAAGGTTTACTTATGATGGCGATATTATTGAAGGCCCGGCATTAAAACCACTTAAAAGATTATCTTATTAATCTGTTCCCATATTTCATCTCTGCCCTGTCTTGTAATGGATGAAAAAGGTATAACAGTTATTCCATCTGCACAGTTTAATGTCAGCTTGGTGTCATTTATTCGGCTGCTTATCTTTCCTCTTGGAATTTTGTCGCTTTTAGTAGCAATTATTAAGTGAGGTAAATTATAACTTTGTATCCAATTATACATAATAATATCATTATCAGTAGGTGTATGTCTTATATCAACCAGCATTATAATTAATTCAAGACATTTACGGGAATGTAAATAAATTTCTGTCATTTTACCCCATGATGACTTTTGGCTTTTTGAAACGTTTGCATAACCATAACCGGGTAAATCTACAAAATAAACTTTGTCATCAATATTATAGAAGTTGATTTCCCTTGTTTTTCCGGGGGTAGATCCAACTCTAGCTAGGTTTTTCCTGTTTAGTAAAGTATTTATAACTGAAGACTTCCCAACATTGGACCTCCCAACAAAAGCAATTTCGGGTATATTATTTAGCGGATATTGGTTTGGCTTTACTGCTGTTAATTCATACCTTGCATTATTTATATTCAACAACACTCACTCTCACTTTACTTTTCTATAATAAAATTATACCACAAAAATACACATTATCTTTCTATTTATATATTTTTATATAATCAATAAATATATATATTAATATAATGTAATATACTATCCGGAATATAATGGGTCGTAAAAAGAAAATGCGCCCTACCTTAACGCTACATATTGACAAAAGCAGACAGTATAGGTATTCTAATTTTAAACGGGCTATTTTGTGGGGGTAAATTTAATGGAATCATATTTAAAAGATGTTATAAGGTTTTTTAACATAAAAGGTGAACTAATTGAAGCTAAAGTGATAAATAGCGGACATATAAATGATACTTATCGTATCAGTCTTTCTTATAATTTAAAGGACAATAATGCAAGACTAAATTATATATTGCAAAGAATTAATCATAATGTTTTCAAGCAACCTGAAAAAGTTATGGATAATATAATAAAAGTTACTAGACATCTTCGTAAAAAAATTATTGCTGCAGGTGGAAATCCTGATAGAGAAACTTTAGGATTCATTCCTACTAATGACGGAAAGTTCTATTGTAAAACCAAGGATGGAAACTATTGGCGTCTATATGCATTTATAGATGATGCTCAAACATATCAAATAGTTGAAAATTCAGACCATTTTTATAGTGCAGGAAAGGCATTTGGAAAGTTTCAAATGCTTCTTAGTGATTTCCCGGTAGAAGATCTTCACGAAACAATACCTGACTTTCATAACACTCCAAAAAGATTCTTGTCTTTAATTGAAACAATCGACCGAGATGTCATGAATCGTGCAAAGTATGTAAAGTCTGAGATAGAGTTTGTTGAAAAGAGAGCTGACAAAACATCAATAGTTATTGATATGCTTAAAGAAAATAAATTGCCTTTACGTGTAACTCATAACGATACTAAATTCAATAATGTCTTAATCGATAATAAAACAGGAGAAGGTATATGTGTTATTGATTTGGATACAGTTATGCCGGGAACATCCCTTTATGATTTCGGCGATTCAATTCGTTCAGGTGCTAATACAGCTGATGAAGATGAACCGGACTTATCAAAGGTATGGATGGATATCAATCTATTTGAACAATTTACCCGTGGCTACCTGGAAATGACAAATGGTTTCTTTACTCCGCTGGAATTAGAATATCTACCTTTTTCTGCAATACTTATAACTTTTGAACTTGGTATGCGATTTCTTACTGATTATTTGAATGGTGACACCTACTTTAGGATACACAGGGACGGTCATAATCTAGATCGTGCCCGTGTACAGTTTAAGTTGGTCGCCGACATGGAAGAAAAATATGAGCGGATGAACAAGATTTTGGAGAAATATAGTACTAATATTTGAAAGAGGTTATTATGTATAAACAAATAGGATTCAAAAGAATAATAATTATAATTTTAGTATCTACATTATTACTTCTACCATTGTTTACAATTTTAACATTGTTCTCTGATACGGCATTTGCAAATAAAGATATAACTATCTATTCCCATTTTACCGATATTCCAGAAGACCATTGGGCTTTCAAAGCTATCCATGATTTACGTTTACTCAAAATTACCGATGGTATAGGGAACAACCAATTCGGTTTGGGGCTGACACTTAAAAGAAGCGAATTTGTAGCTTTTTTAGCAAAACTCATGAAGTGGGAATTAATTAAACCGGAAAAAGGCAGTTTTATTGATAACATGGATACAACTAAATGGTATTATGCTTTTGTAGAAACAGCATTAAAATATAGTGCAATATTAAAAGATGAGGAATTTTTTAGGCCGGATGAACCTATCACAAGAGAAGAAATGGCAATTATGATTGTGCGAACATTAGGATATGACACTCTTGCTAATCAATTAACCTATCTTGGTAGTCCATTCGACGATGTTTATGAAAATACTGAATACATAACTATAGCAAGAGACTTCGGTATTATTAAAGGAGTAGGAAATAATAGATTTAAGCCTTATGATACCGCAACAAGAGAAGAAGCTGCAGCAATGATGATGCGAATGTATGAAAAACTAAACAGCCCAATCAATGAACTACATGCCTTTTATGCTATTAGCTCCGCTCATCAGGCAGAAATGATCAAGTCTCTTGATTCAGTAAGTTTTGGATGGAGTCGTTTAGAATACGACTATGAAACTAATAAGGTTATATTGAATACCACAAGAAAAAATGATAATGAGTATGCAATTCCTGAAGGATTTTCAAGTCCATTAAATATGGCACAAGAAAACAATGTGTCTGCACAGCTTATGGTTTATGCAAATAATGACGTACTAGTAAATACCGAAACTGAAACAAATATTCCACTGCTTGAATATGTATTAACTAATCCTGAAATTCGAAAGCAAGTAATATTATCTATAGTACAACATGTTAATAATACAATTAAGAATGATACCTCGGCCTCCTTCGATGGAGTAGTCATTGATTTTGAAAGCATGAAAGGAGAACTTCTAAGACAGTCTTTTAATAAGTTCTTAGTAGAATTAAGACAAGAACTTGACAAAGACAATGACAAAGGCAATAGCATAAGTAATAAACTGCTCTATGTTACAGTTCACCCCAAAATGCAGCTGGGTCAGGAGTACTTTGATGGGTATGATTATAGGACTATAGGAGAAGTTGCAGATAAAGTTATACTTATGGCACATGATTATTATGCAAAGAAACTAAATGGTACTGAAATGGAAAGCGGGTATACAATTACTCCCCTCACCCCTATTAATGAAATATTCTATGCATTAAACTCTATCACTGATATAGATACAGGGGTTCAAGATTTAAATAAAATATGGCTTCAAATTTCATTTGATTCAGTCCAGTGGAAGCTAAAAGATGGTAAAGTCATTAACTCGTATCCATATAGTCCTAACTATGAATCCATAAGGCAAAGAATTCTTACGGATGTAACAATGAATTATTCAAATCTTTACCAGAATCCTTATATCACTTTCTTCGATAATAAGGACGAAACCCACAATGTATTATGGTATGAGGATTCACAGAGTGTAGAGACAAAAATTAAACTGGCAAAAATGTTTGGCGTTAAAGGGATCTCCCTATGGAGGCTTGGAAATATACCTAACTATGAAAAAACAGGTACTAAAAATATATACCTGGATGTCTGGCAAAAGGTAATGGAACAAGCAGTGAAGTTGCTATCCTCCACAAAGCTACCCATTAAAGCTATTGGTGAAAAGCACATATAAATTCTGATGAAATTTGAATTATAAGTTAATTATAACTCACATATATTATACACTATACATTATTTTAACGCAGACTGTCATACCTCATGTAAAATATTCAATTATTGCATCCGGAAATCTCTCATTTATTAGAGATGATATAAAACTTTTTATTTCATTTGCTAATTCTTTTGGATAAACATATTTGAATCTACCGTATCTTCCCCATTTTAAAGTACGATGAGTTTCATCCATGTCAAGTCTTGTTCGTGGGAATCTCTCAACTATCATTTTTTTTGCAGTGGCTGTAAATCTATGCTGAATCAATTCAAAGGTTAAGTTCTGTTTTACTGATTCATGCCCTAATTTTTGCTTTAGTTTGTCGAAAAGCTCAATATACCCTTCCTTCCAGTTCTCATATACCATTATAGGTGCGATTATAAAACCAATAGGGTAATCAGCTCTTGAAAGCTTTAAAGCAGCTTCAATGCGTTCATCCAGGTTTGCAGTATTATGTTCAAAATTATCTATAACATATCCTGAGTTCAAACTTATTCTGAAGCGTGTATGACCATTATGTTTTAGCCATAGCATAGAATCAATGTTATTAAACTTTGTTACTACCCTTAACCTAGCGTTTTCAAGAGTGCCAAAAAATTCTATGGTTTTTGCAAGACTACCTGTCAGATGTTCTAATGCCAATGGATCGCCCAGACTTGCTACTTCGAAGGTTACTATGTTGCTATTATTCTTCGTAGAATTTATGGCATTGCTTGTGATACCATTAGTAGAATTGCTTACAGTATTATTTATAGTATTATTTGTGATCCCATTAGTTGGATTTTTTATAGTGCTATCTGGAGCATCATCTGCAGTGTTATTTACAGTACTATTTATTATATGTTGCTTTATTATATTAAATATATCTTCCAGGTTAACAAATACCTTAATGTAAGGCTTACTTCCTTGTGTTGTTTGAAGATAACAGTATTCACAGTTTCCAGGGCAATTGCTTATAAGAGAAAACTCAAAATCAGCAGAAGGTTTGCAAGTATCTAACTTTGTCCCTTTCATTGTTGTCATAACAAGTGTTTTCTTAGAATGTGCATATTTTGAAGAAGCAGTAGTTCCCGGTATGGCACGGGATACATTTCTACGTGAAGCCTTGATTATTTCAATATCGCAGTTCTGAAAATAGTCGTAAAGCTTCCTTCCAAGAGGATATTCAAGGGATGAAGGCTCAAATATGACTCTTTCGGGTGTAAATAATTTCATTAAACCAATCCTTTCTATCCTACCCTATCCAATCCGATCTATATCTTGTTTTTGTCTATTGGTTTTTATCTGGTCCTTTCTCCTCTATTATACCTTTCCTGTTTAATTCTATTCTTCCTATAATTATTTAAGGATAGGAGTCCGTATAGTTTCATCTCCACCAGCAATTATGCCCTGTACCATATCTAAAGGAACTCCGAATGTGGGATGACATTCTGCAGCATCTGCGATAGCTATTCGACCTTTTTTATCTTCTTCATTTATAAGTTTAAGAATTTCATATGTAGTCATTCTATCTATATTCATTGTGTTTTTATTACGTTGTTCTGTAACAAGTTTTCCAAGATTCATTTAGTATATTCCCCCTATTGTTATATATACTATATATATCCTATTGTTTTAAATAATCCAATAAAAACTCTTATTTGAAAAATACTTATAACCTACTGCATTTAAAGGATGTCTTTTGTTCTGAATCCTAACTACCGACTGCTTTGGTTATAGCTATAAGATTCGGTATTATATACAAAAACCTTAAATCTAGTTTTTCCCATTATTTATGTGTACAGTGTATTTTTGAAGTTTATACAAAATTGTTTGTCAGGCTCACCTTTTGTCCTTCTGATAGCTTCAATAGCAGCACCATATACAGGTGGAAGTTCAGGTAATATCAGACTAAAATCTTTATTTAAGTATGCCTTAAATCTTTTCATCAGAGCATTGCCTGCCTTCCATAAACCACCCGCTAAAACTACAGGATATGGTGGTTTATTTATATGCTTACTACCTGCTATTACTAATAAAGCAAGCTCTTTCCCACAAGTGTCTAAAATCTCACCGGCTATGATATCACCTTTAGCTTCTGCTTCAAATATTAATGGTGAAAAGGATGAAATAAACTGCTTTCCTTTTTGATAAATTTCCGGAATAAATTTATTAACTGGTCCGCCCATACGTTCACTATAGAGGTTTGTCAATGCTGTGTCTAGGCCTCTTCCATCCATAGATCTCAGTACTGCCTGGAAGCCTCTTCGTCCTAAATCATAACCACTTCCTAAATCATCAAGCAGATAACCCCAACCACCTACCTGAGTAATGTTCTTTCCATTGCGTACAAACACCGTAGAACCTGTACCGGCAATTAATATCATACCGTCTTTGCCACCAATCCCGCTGTTTAAGGCGTTTATTGCATCACTACCATTATAAATGAAAGTAATATTGGGTAACATTCCCTTGAAAGCTGAGAAATACCTTTCTCTATTATTTCCTACACTACCACCGGAAAGTCCGGCATAGAATGAGTAAAGAGGAGTTTTTAGACCATCATGATTTTGGAGCAGCTTCATTAGCATTTCTCTTAAATATTCTACGGATTCTACAAATCCTATATCATTAGGATTTGTAGAACCACCAATTACTCGTTCTAATACGCTCCCGTCAACAGTGCACAACACCATATCGGTCTTGGTTGCTCCACCATCAACAGCTACTATATATTTGTCCAATGTTATCACCCTCACTGTGCATTATGCTTATGCACTTAAATATATATTAAAGATATTACTCTTTCAGTTAACCCTCCCTTACTATAACCCCTACCCCATCAGGTATAACAACTACATCAGCATCCTTCCCGGTAATATTTTCTGCCATATCCATGGCTTCTTCCAGTGAAAAGGCATGGAGCATATGCATATTCTGAATAAGTTTAGGATCACATTTGTCCGTTACCATAATCACATTAGCCTTTGTAAGAATCCTTGCCAGAATCTGAGCTTCCCACTGGTCAGCTATAGTTTCCTTCTGAGGAATGTGAGAAATTTTCTCCGCTACTTCTTCAGCAGAGGCTGCATCTGCAAACCAATGGTAGAAAGCCTCTCCACCATGTCCATCACTGCACTCTGCAACCATAATAATTGCTCCGCCTTCATTAACACAAGCTTCCGCAGCAGTCATTCCTTTTACTGCTTGGTAAACATTCTGGTCAAGGGGGGATCCACTGTTTGATGTAATTACTATATCAGCATTTACGGCATTTACTTTTGCCAATTTCTCTACAAACTTACAGCCTTTCTCGTGAGCTTCCTCAGGATGTCCGGCAAAAGCCTCAATGATTCTCTTCTCACTATTCAATACTACATTGAGAATAAATCTTAAGTTTGCCGAGTGAGATGCAAAGAGCATATCTGTATGTATAGGATTTTTATGAAGATTCCCGGTCTTTGCACAACTACTTGCAATAAATGTTGAACAATGGTTTGCCAGAACGGTTTTTTCTGATGCAATTCCCGGTAGAACACTCTTTCTCCCTCCGGAAAATCCTGCAAAAAAGTGAGGTTCAATAAACCCTTCCGACACAACCAAGTCAGCCCAATCAACAAGCGAATTAAGCCAAAGTTCGCCTCCTGAAGGAAGTATTCCTTTGAACACCATATTCTTCATATCTCTAGAATCATGATTGATAATCTCTTCTTTCTCAACCAATTCTCTGCCGAATTTATTGATCATTTCTTCAATAGTAGTCAATCGGTGAAAACCGGTTGCTATAAGAATTTTTATCTCTACATCCGGATTCATGCTTCTTATTTCATCCAGTAGTAAAGGCATAGTAATCTTACTGGGGACAGGCCTGGTATGATCGCTTGTTATAATAAGTACTTTACCAGCATCTTTTGCCATGTATCCAAGGCTTTCGGAATTAATAGGGTTTTCAAAAGCTTTCTGTACAATATGTTCCTGTGTATGCCGTTCAACCTCGTATTCATTAGCTCTAGTATTTAAAATAGCTTTAATCCTACGACTTTCTATTGTTAATTCTCTGTACACTGTAGAGTAGGGAATTTTTATATTTATTATATCGTTATCTATGTTGCTATTCATTTTGTTACTCGTGGCATTGTCAAAGCTATTACCCACATCTGTTTCGTTATCATAATTACTTAATACATAGTTCTTTTCATTACCCATGTTACTACACCATCCTTCAAATATTCTAACAAACTCACAAACACACCTTCCCGGGATTCAAAATGTTTTTCGGGTCAAAGCTTCTTTTTATGCTTCTCATCAGGTTAATAGCAGTATCCCCTATAGATTCTTTGAGATATGGGATTTTTGCATGTCCTATGCCATGTTCACCCGAAACCTGACCTTTAAGCTCTATGGCCTTGTCATACATGGCTTTCATAACTGCATCACACTTCCTGTGCCATATATCATCAGTCAGATCATCCTTGCAAACATATACATGCAAATTACCGTCCCCTGCATGTCCAAAGCTTCTAATCCTTATACCATACTCATTTTCCAGCCCATTTACGTATTTTACATATTCTGCAATCTTATTTCTTGGTACAACAACATCACACTCATCCATCTCCGGTGTGGAACTTTTTATAGCTTCAAGGAATGCGCCTCTAGCAGTCCAGATAGATTCCTGCCGTTCTTCAGTGTCTGATATAAATACATCAACCGCCCCTGCATCGAGGCA